>DOTC01000234.1 GCA_003513855.1 Deltaproteobacteria bacterium
CGAACGGCGCGGGAAAGACGACGCTGATCAAGGCGGTCATGGGGCTCGTCCGGCCCGTCGCGGGCTTCGTCTCGATCTTCGGGAAACCGTACCTGGACCAAAGGCGACTGGTGGGGTACGTCCCGCAGCGAAACAGCGTGGACTGGGATTTCCCCACCTCCGTCCTCGACGTGGTCATGATGGGCCGGTACGGCGTGCTGGGCTGGCTCGGGCGTCCCGGGCGCGCGGAGCGGAAGGCGGCGATGGAGGCGCTTACGAAGGTCGGGATGGCGGACCTGGCCGGCCGACAGATCAGCCAGCTCTCGGGGGGGCAGCAGCAGCGCGTCTTTCTCGCGCGGGCGCTGGTCCAGGATGCCCGCGTCTACCTCATGGACGAACCGTTCCAGGGGGTCGATGCGACCACGGAGCGGGCGATCGTGACGCTTCTCAAGGAAATGCGGTCGGAGGGAAAGACGGTCCTGGTCGTCCACCACGACCTGCAGACCGTCCCGGAATATTTCGACTGGGTCACCCTGCTCAACGTCCGCTGTGTCGCCAGCGGACCCGTGGAAGAGGCGTTCGTCGACCGGAACCTTCGGCTCACGTACGGGGGGAGGGTATCCTACCTCACCCACCACGCCGCCGAGGAGACGTTCGGGCACCCCGAAGAGTAGGGCAGAGAGGACCGTGGGAATCCCGGGATTCGTCCAGACTCTGTTTGCGGACTACACGCTCCGCCAGGTGGCCCTGGGCGCCGCGATGCTGGGGATCGTAAACGGCGTCCTGGGCTCTTTCGCCGTCCTCAGGAAGCAGAGCCTGCTGGGGGACGGCATCTCCCACGCGGCGCTGCCCGGGATCGCCCTGGCGTTCCTGCTGACGGGCAGCAAGTCCTCGCTCACGCTGCTTCTGGGCGCCGCNNACATCCAGAAGCTGCCCGTCGCGACGCAGGCGGGGCTCGACAAGTTCCTCTTCGGGCAGGCCGCCACCCTTCTGCGGAAGGATGTGGTGACCATCGCCGTCCTGGGCGGGATCGTGGTGGTGTTCCTCCTCGTCTTCTGGAAGGAGTTCAAGCTCGTAAGCTTCGATCCCGACTTCGCCTTCAGCCTCGGCTTCCCGGTTCGGGCTCTCGACGTCCTCCTCACGACGCTGCTCGTCATTGCGATCGTGATCGGGCTCCAGACCGTCGGCGTCGTCCTGATGAGCGCGATGGTCGTGGCGCCGGCCGCGGCTGCGAGGCAGTGGACGGACCGGCTGGGGGTCATGGTGACGGTCTCCGGGATCTTCGGGGCGCTGGCGGGGGTAAGCGGGGCGCTGGTCAGCAGCCAGGCGGCGCGCATACCGACCGGGCCCACGATCGTTCTCTGCGCGAGCGCGATCGTGCTCTTTTCCCTTCTGCTTGCCCCGAACCGCGGGATGGTGTGGGGCTTTCTCCGGGAGCAGATCAACCGGCGGCAGCTGCAGACGGAGGCCGTGCTGGGCGATCTCTACGTTCTCGCGAGGCAGCACCGGGAGGCGGGCCACGGCCATCCGGTGGAGGTCCTGCGCACCATGGCACACGGCCACGGCGGCGTCGACCGCAGCCTCAAGGTGCTCCGGGAGCGCGGGTTCGTAAAGGAAACCGGACCGGGAGAGTGGGCCCTCACACCTCCGGGAATGGAGGAGGCGGGACGGCTCTCCCGGCAGTGGAGGGAAACCCCGTGACTGCGCCGCAGATCGAAATCCAGCTCATCGCTTCCGCGGTTGCCGTATCCTGTGCGCTGCCGGGATGCTTCCTGATCCTGCGCCGGATGGCCATGATGAGCGACGCCATCAGCCATTCCATCCTGGTCGGGATCGCCGTGGGGTTCTTCCTGATCCGGGACCTCGCCTCCCCGCTCCTCGTGCTCTCCGCGGCCCTGACCGGTGTCCTGACCGTGAGCCTGGTGGAGCTTTTGACCCGCACGAAGCGTGTCCGGGAGGACGCGGCGATCGGCCTGATCTTCCCGGCGCTGTTCAGCATCGGGGTGATCCTCATCTCCCGGTACGCCGGGGATGTCCACCTGGACGTGGATGCCGTTCTCCTGGGCGAGCTTGCCTTCGCGCCCTTCAACCGTTTCATCGTCCTGGGGCACGACATCGGGCCCAAGGGGCTGTACCTGATGGCCGGGATCCTGCTCCTGAACCTTCTCTTCATCCTGACCTTCTACAAGGAGCTGAAACTCGCCACGTTCGACGCGGGGCTCGCCGGGGCGCTCGGGTTTTCCCCCGTGGTCATCCATTACGGATTGATGACCATCGTCTCGATTACGGCCGTGGGCGCCTTCGACGCGGTGGGATCCGTTCTCGTGGTGGCGCTCATGATCGCCCCTCCGGCGACCGCTTACCTGATCACCGACCGGTTATCGCACATGCTTTTCCTTGCCTGCCTCATCGGGGTGATCTGCGCCGTCTCGGGGTACTGGGGGGCCCACGTACTGGACGTCTCCATCGCCGGATCCATGGCCTCGATGACCGGCATATTCTTCGTGGCGACCTTCCTGGCCGCGCCGGACCGCGGCCTGGTCTCGATCGTTCTCCGGCGAGCCCGTCAGCGGGTCGAGTTCGCCCAGACGATGCTGCTCGTTCACCTGTACAATCACGAGGGGCTTCCCGGCGTCGAGAGGGAGAACCACATGGACCATCTCCACGAGCATCTGAGGTGGGAGCCTGATTTTGCCGGGCGGATCGTCGGCGCCGCCGAACGGAAGGGAAGCATATCCCGCGACGGAGCCCTTCTCTTGCTGACCGAAAGGGGCAGGGAAACGGCGCGGCAGGCGATGGTGATGTGATCCCCGATCGTCACCGCTGCCAGCGCAGCCAGGCGGTCAGGATCCGCTTTGCCGTTGGGGTAAGACGGGTCCGGTTATAGGCATCGGCCAGCTTCTTGATCACCTCCCCCTGGGTCGGGTACGGGTGGATGGTCTTCCCGATGGCGGAAAGCCCGAGGCCGCCGCTCATCGCGAGGGAGATTTCGTTGATCATCTCCCCGGCGTGGCGGG
>DOTC01000100.1 GCA_003513855.1 Deltaproteobacteria bacterium
GGGACGGGAAAGGGGGTGACGTTCCCCGGGGGAGAGGCAAGAGCGACGATCTTGTTCGTCCCTTCCTTCTCCACTTCGTCGATGCGCACCACCGCATGCAGCGGGATGAAGGTGCGCGTGACGCCGGAGAACTCGGACTTGAGCTTCTCTTCCGAAGGATCGACGAGGAGGCTGCCGCGGCTGCCGAAGAGGATCTCCTCGACCTCCACGAACGCGAACAGCGAACCCTGGCTCACCCTGCGCGCATACAGCTCGTACAGGTTTCCCTGGTTGTGGAACAGCACCTTGTAGATAGGCTTCTGTTTCATGACGACCGGTTTCCGTGCGCGAAATATCCTTGAGTATAGCAGGTTTCCCGCCCCGCGGGAAAGAATGCAGGGGCGGACCTGCGGCAAGGGATGGTATAGTACTCGCGATGAAGGCGCTTCTCCTGGAGAACATCCACCCGGGGGCCACCCGGGTGTTCCAGGCGGCGGGGTTCGAGGTGGAAACGGTTCCCCAAAGCCCCGGGAAAAAAGTGCTCGCCCAGATGATGGGGGACGTGGCCGTCCTCGGCATCCGGTCGAAAACCCGCATCGGGCCGGACATCCTTCAGCGGGCCCCCCGCCTGTCGGCGATCGGAGCGTTCTGCATCGGGACGGAGCAGATCGATTCCTCCGCGTGCAGCGCGAAGGGGATTTCGGTCTTCAATGCCCCCTACAGCAATACCCGAAGCGTCGTCGAGATCGCCCTGGGCGAGATGATCATGCTCCTGCGGGGGGTGTTCGAGAACAGCAGCAGGCTCCACAGGGGAATCTGGGCGAAGTCCGCGGAAGGGTATCACGAGATCCGGGGAAAGCGGCTCGGGATCATCGGCTACGGCAATATCGGCTCCCAGCTGTCCACCCTCGCCGAGTCCCTCGGGATGGAGGTCGGCTACTGCGACATCGAGGAGAAACTCTCCCTGGGGAACGCCCGGAAATACCCCCTCAAGGAACTGCTGGGCCGCTCCGACATCATCACCGTCCACGTCGACGGGCGGGAGTCCAACAGGAATTTCCTCGGGGAGAAGGAATTCGCGGGGATGAAGGAGGGGGTGATCTTCCTGAACCTGAGCCGGGGATTCGTGGTGGACGTGGAGGCGCTCGCCCGCCACCTCCGGAACGGCAGGATCAGGGGGGCCGCCCTGGACGTCTTTCCCGAGGAGCCGGAAAGCAGCAAGGCCTCCTTCTCCTCCGTTCTCCAGGGGTTGCCCAACGTGATCCTGACGCCGCACATCGGCGGCTCCACGGAAGAGGCCCAGGCGGGGATCGGGGACTTCGTCGCGGAGCGGATCGTGGCGTACTTCGCCACCGGCAGCACCGTCTCGAGCATCAACTTCCCCGTCTACCACCCGATGGGCAGGACCTACCTCCACCGGTTCGCGCACATCCACGAAAACATCCCCGGGATGCTTGCCCGGATCAACGAAGTCTTCGCGCGACGAAATGTCAACATCGCCGGGCAACAGCTGGTGACCCGGGGAACCGTCGGCTACGCCATCATCGATGTGGACGGCCCATGCGGCAAGGGGATCCTTCCGGAACTCGAGGCGATCCCCAACACGATCCGGGCGCGCCTCGTATACTGACGGGAAACTTGGGGAAAAGACGTTTCAGGAGGCCGACATGATCGGGAAACGACCCCTTCTTGTCTTCTGTGCCCTGTTGCTTTCCGCTGCCGCCGGATGCGCTACGGCAAAGCCGAATCAGACGGAGAAACTCGGAAAGCTTCTGTTTTTCGACGCCCGTCTCTCCACGCCGCCGGGGCAGTCCTGTGCCGCCTGCCACATGCCGGAGGCCGGGTGGGCGGGGCCGGACACAAAGATCAACGCCGCCGGCGCGGTATACCCCGGAGCGGTCCACACCCGCTTCGGCAACCGCAAACCTCCCAGCGCGGCCTACGCCGCCGCAAGCCCTGTCTTCCATTACGACAGGGAGGAGGAGCTTTTCGTGGGCGGGAATTTCTGGGATGGCCGCGCCACGGGAAAGATCCTCGGGAATCCCGCGGCGGACCAGAGCATGGGGCCGTTCCTCAACCCGGTGGAGCAGAACAACCCGGACGAGAAGACGGTGGTGGAGAAGGTCTGCACCTCGGAGTACGGGAGCCTGTTCCGGTCCCTTCNNGCCGCGTTCGAGGCATCGAGCGAGGTCAACCCCTTCAGCTCCAAGTTCGACGGGTTCTACGAAAACGCCAGGAAAGCGGGGCTGGACGTAGAGGACATCGACGAGAAAAACCGTAAGAACTTCGGAGACTTGGGCCTCGACGACGGAGAGCTCGAGGGGCTTGTGCTTTTCAACACCCGCGGGAAATGCTCCGCCTGCCACGTCCTGGAGCCGGGGCCCGGCGGCACGCCGCCGCTCTTTACGGACTTCACGTACGACAACCTGGGGATTCCCAGGAACGAGCGGAACCCCTGGTACGGAATGCCCGCCGAGTTCAACCCCGAGGGAGCGCGGTGGGTGGACAAGGGGCTCGGGGGCTTCCTCGCGACACGGAAGGACTGGGAGAGGCATGCNNTCCGGACCTCGTGAAAGCCTACGGGCACAACGGCTACTTCAAGAGCCTGAAGGAGATCGTCCGTTTCTACAACAGGCGGGATGGGAAGCCGGCGGCCTGGCCGCCCCCCGAGGTGGGGAAGAACGTCAACACGGCAGAACTGGGGGACCTCCGGCTGACGGACAGGGAAGAGGACGCGATCGTCGCGTTCATGAAGGCGCTTACGGACGGGTACCTGCCCCGTTGAGGGACCGAAAGAGTAGGAGGGAAAAAAATGCCCCGCAAAAGGAAGGAAAAGGAGGGTAAGGAAAGGCGTCTGGATCGGGACCAGTTCGGGCTGGACCTCAGGCTCAAGAACCAGGGCCTGGTGGGGGTCGACACCAAGGTTCCCATACGGGACGCCTCCGCGCTGAGCCTTCTCTACACGCCGGGCGTGGCGGCGCCATGCCTGGAGATCGCCAAAACGCCCATCCGGTCCTACGACCTGACGTGCCGGGGGAACACCGTCGCGGTGATCAGCGACGGGTCGGCGGTCTACGGCATCGGCAACGCCGGTCCCGAGGCGGCCCTGGCGATGCTCGAGGTCCGATCCGTCTTCTTCAAGACCTTCGCGGGCGTGGACGCCATCCCCATCGCCCTCAACACCCAGAACGGAGACGAGATCGTCGAGATCTGCCTGCGCCTTGCCTCCAGTTTCGGGGGGATCGTCCTCGAGGACATTGCGGCCCCCAAGTGCTTCACCGTGGAGAACAACCTGAAGGCGGCCACGCGGATCCCGGTCTTCCACAACGACCAGCACGGCAGCGCCATCATCGTCCATGCCGCCCTCATCAACGCCCTCAAGGTCGTGGGCAAGACGCTCGACAAGGTCAGGATCGTCATCTCCGGGGCCGGCGCGGCGGGGATCGCGACGGCCAAGCTCCTGCTCCTGGCCGGGGCGCAGCAGATGGTCCTGTGCGACCGGTACGGCTCGGTCTACCGGTACCGCACCCAGCCCCTGAACTGGGCCAAATCCGAGATCTCCCTGAGCACCAACCTCGATCGACGGGCCGGCAGCCTGAAGGACATGATGGAGGGGGCCGACGTGTTCATCGGATTCTCCGCGCCGGGGATCGTCTCGAAAGAGATGGTGAAAAGCATGTCCAAGGGCGCCATCGTGTTCGCCCTCGCGAACCCCATCCCCGAAATCATGCCCGACGAGGCGATCGCCGCGGGAGCCGCCGTCGTGGGGTCGGGAAGGTCGGATTTCCCCAACGAGATCAACTCCGCCGACATCGGCCCCGGCATCTTCCGGGGGCTTCTCGACGTCCGGGCCTGGAGGATCACCCCGGCGACATATCTTGCGGTGGCCGAGACCATCGCGGGGACGGTGCCCGAACGGAAACTGAACCCGAACTACCTGTTCCCGAGGATGTTCGACTTCCAGGTGGCGGCCAAGATCGCGCGGGTGACCGCGCAGGTGGCCATCGAGAGGGGCGACGCCAGGGTGGAGGTCTCCCCGGACGAGGTGGAGGCCAAGACGCACAGGATCATCTACGAGAACGAGTACACCGTGCTTCCGCCGCCGCCCCCGCGAAAGAAGAAGATGAGCATGAACGAGGAGGCCATCGACCTTCACCACCGGTACCAGGGGAAGCTCCAGATCAAGGTCAAGGTCCCCATCCGGGACGAGTACATCCTGAACAGGCTCTACCTGCCGCCCCTGGCGGCGGAGGCCAGCATCGTCCTGGCGAAGGAGCCCGAAAAGGTCTACGATCTGACGTGCAAGGCGAACCTGGTCGCCATCGTCTCGGACGGCAGCGCCGTCCTGGGCCTGGGCAACATCGGGCCACGGGCCGCCATCCCGGTCATGGAAGGAAAGGCCATCCTGTTCAAGACCTTTGCCGGGGTGGAGGCCTTCCCCGTCTGCGTGTGCNNGTCTTCCACGACGACCAGCACGGAACGGCGGTCGTGGTGCTGGCCGCGCTGAAAAACGCCCTGAAAATCGTCAACAAGGAACTCCCGAAGGTCCGGATGGTCATCGCCGGGGCCGGTGCGGCCGGGATCGCCGTCACCAAGCTCCTGCTCATCGCCGGAGTCCGCGACATCACCCTCTGCGACGTCCTCGGTGCGGTCTACGAAGGGAGAGCAGAGGGGATGAACCGGGCCATGGAGGAGATCGCGGGGGTCACCAACCGGGACAAGCGGAAGGGGAACCTGGCCGCCGTGATCAAGGGGGCCGACATCTTCCTCGGCCTGTCGGTCGGGGGCATCGTGAAACGGGAGATGGTGCGAAGCATGGCCAAAGACCCCATCATCCTCGCCATGGCGAATCCCATCCCGGAGATCATGCCCGACGAGGCCCGGGCGGCCGGGGCGGCAGTTGTCGCCACGGGCCGTTCCGATTTCCCCAACCAGGTCAACAACTCCATGGTCTTTCCCGGGGTCTTCCGGGGGGCCCTCGACGTCAGGGCGCGCAGCATCAACGTGCAGATGAAGATCGCCGCGTCGGAGGCCATCGCCGCCTTCGTGAGCGAAAAGGAACTCCGGCCGGACTACATCATCCCCCACGCGCTGAACTTCAGGGTGCCGCCCCAGGTGGCCGCCGCCGTCGCCAAGGCGGCCATGGAGACGGGAGAAGCGCGGATCCAGGTATCCCCCGAGGACGTGGCGGCCCAGACCCTCGAATACCTCTACGAGGGGCACATGAGATACCTGAAGGAGGGCGGCGAAGCAAAACTGGATTGACCGGGCGATCTCCCGCCGCTACGTTACCGACGCNNCCGTCGGCGACGATCCGTCCATCGTGGATGACGAGGCATCTCCTGCACACCTCGAGAATGAAATCGAGATCGTGGGCGGCAACGATTTTCGTGTGCTCGAATTTCTTGAGGAGATTCATGAGGTAACGCCTCGATTTCGGGTCCAGGTTCGAGGACGGTTCATCCATGACGAGGATATCGGGGTCCATCGCGATGACCGTTGCGATGGAAACCGCCCTCTTCTGTCCGCCGGACAGACGGTGAGGCGGTTTTTCCCTCAGGTCGAGGCAGCCGACCGTCCGAAGCGCCGTCAGCACCCGTTCCTGCACCTTTTCGGCATGCATCCCGAGATTGAGCGGGCCGAACGCCACGTCGTCATAGACCGTGGGCATGAAGAGCTGATCGTCGGGGTTCTGAAACACGACCCCTANNCTTTTTCCGGATTTCCGGCCTGGTCTTCTTCGTGAGCTGCAGATCCCCGATCGTGACCGTGCCTGCCGAAGGGAGCATGTATCCGTTCATCTGCATGAGGAGGGTCGACTTGCCGGCACCGTTCGCCCCGATGATGCCTACCGACTCCCCGTGCGTGATCCGGAAGGAAGCGCCCTTCAGGGCCTCGGTCCCGTCCGGGTACCGGAACCGCACGTTTTCGAATTCGACGATGTGGTGGCTCATCGCCCCTCAGAACATCCTTTCCGTCTGCCTGCCGACCGCCCCGACGATGTCGTACACCCGGAAGGCGTAAAGAAGGGCCGCGACGGCCGCCAGGAGCGCGAAGTCCGTCACCCGGAAACGGACCGTTCTGACGAACCGCATGCTTCCGGTGAACCCCCGGGAAAGCATCGCATGGTAGATTCTTTCGGCCCGCTCCATGGTTCGCAGAAAGAGCGTTCCGACGAGGCTGACGAACACCCGCACGTCCCGCCCTTTCCCCCGGAACGACCGCATGTCCCTGGCCCGGACCATTCGCATCCCCTCTTCCACGAGAACGAAGAGATACCGGTAGAGGAAGAGGAGCTGGGAGGTGAAGAGTTCGGGCATGCCCAGTCTCCGGAGTGCATGGCAGATCCCCGGGAAAGAAGTCGTCGCAATGAGAAGGAGAACCGAGGTCATCGTCAGGAAAAACCGCAGCATGACCGACAGGAACGATATCCACCCGCCCGATACCGCAATCCCCGACACGGTGACCATCGGTTCGGTATCGAACACCGGGTTGAAGATGCCGATGAAGGCCGCGAACGGCGAGACGAGGAGGACTTTCTTCAGGATCAGCCACACCGGGATGTCGCCCAGGCTGAACACAAGAACGGGGAATAGGAAGAAGGGCAGCAGGCCCATGATTTCGTATTTGGGAAAGGAAACCACGGTGACGATGAACAGGAGCGTCGCGATCACCTTCGTCCGCGGATCCAGCCGGTGGATGCACGTGTCCCTGCGGGAGAGGAGATCGAGAACCCCCAGATGGAAATATTCCCGATCGAACGCCATCGTCATCCTTCCTGCTTCCGTCGCAGCGCCTTGACCACGAACCCTATGCACAGGACAGCGCCCAATACCAGGAACGAACCGACGATTCCCGAGACGGATCTCCCGGGCTTCCCGGCAGGCCACGATTGTTCGGGCTTCCCGGCCTCCGCGCCCTCCGGTGCCCCCGCAGGTTTCCGGAAATCGTAATCCGGCAGGATG
>DOTC01000106.1 GCA_003513855.1 Deltaproteobacteria bacterium
TTCAGGTCGCCCACGGCCACGTCGCCGCGCTCCTTCGGGACGGGGTCGATTTCCTGTTCGTCCCCAACGTCATCAATGCGGAGACGACCCACACCCACACCGAGTCCCACTTCTGCCCGTGGGGGCAGACCCTCCCGTTCGTCCTCGCGTCGGTCCCCGGCTGGGAGAAGGAGGTGCGCCAGAAGCTCCTTTCCCCGACCGTCCGCTTCCGCGACAGCGAGCGCCTGCTGATCGAGGACCTCTTCGACTGCTTCGGGCCGCTCGGCATCTCCCGCCGCGAGATCCGGGAGGCGATCCGGGAGGGGTGGAAGGTGCAGCGCCGGTTCGGGGACTTCCTCGCAGCCCGCGGAGCGGAGGCGGTCTCGGAGGTGGAAAAGGCGGGCGCCCACGCCGTCATCCTGATCGGCCGCTCGTACAACCTCTACGACCGGGACGTCAACCTGAACATTCCCGCGAAGCTGCGCGACCAGTACGGGGCGAACGTGATCCCGATCGATTTTCTGCCCGTGGACGGGATCGACATCCGGGAGATCCACGACAACATGTTCTGGAACTACGGGAGGAAGATCATCGCGGCGGCGAGATGGTGCCGGGGCCGGCCGAAGGTCCACATCATCTACATCACCAATTTCAAGTGCGGGCCGGACTCCTTCATCCGGCACTTCATCCACAAGGCGTCCGGGGCCCCGTACCTTTCCCTCCAGTTCGACGGACACGCAAACGACGCGGGATACATGACCCGGTGCGAGGCGTATCTCGACAGCAAGGGGGTCTTGCGATGGTGGGCAGAAACGTGAGCGCGTCACCGCTGGCCGGAAGGACGGTCTTCTTCCCCCCGATGAACGAGGCGGGGGTGCAGGCCATTTCGGCGGCGTTCCGTTCCGTCGGGATCGACGCGCGGGCCATGCCGCCCTCCGACGAGGAGACGCTTCTCCTCGGCGGACGCTTCTCCTCGGGGGAGGAGTGCCTCCCCCAGAAGGTGACGCTGGGCGACACCCTCAAGCTTCTCGTTCACGGGGAGATCGCCCAGGAAAAGATGGCGCTCTTCATGCCGTCCTCCAACGGGCCGTGCCGGTTCGGGCAATACGGCCCCTACATGAAGATGGTTCTCGAGGAGATGGGGTACGGCGACGTGATGCTTGTTTCCCCCACGTGCGCGGACGGGTACAACGGCATGGGCGAGCACGCCGACGAACTTCTTCGCACCGCGTGGCGGGCCATGGTGGCCGGCGACCTACTTCAGAAGCTTCTCCTTCGGGTCCGCCCCTACGAGACGGAGAAGGGGGCGGCCGACAGGGCGTTTCAGGAGGCGCTCGGAATCCTGTGCCGGGCCGTGGAGATTCCCGGCGAGAAGAAGGGGGAGAAGCTCGCACGGATCGTCGCGTCCCTGCGGAAGGGACGGGAGGTCCTGCTCGGCGTGCCGGCGGATTTCTCCTCGCCGCGCCCGCTGATCGGGGTCGTCGGGGAGATCTTCTGCCGGCTCAACACCTTCAGCAACGACGACGTGGTCCGCAATGTGGAAGAGGCCGGCGGAGAATGCTGGATCTCCGACGTGACGGAGTGGGTGTGGTACACCAACGCGGATCACCACAGGGAGCTCCGGCGGTACGGCGGGCCCCTGAGCCTCGAGATGCTCGGGGCGAAGCTGAAATGGCACTTCCAGCGGAAGGACGAGCATGCGCTCCTCGAGGTGTTCGGGGCGGACTTCCGCGGGTACGAGGAACCGCACGACATCCGGGAGGTGATGGAACTCGCCCGTCCGTACCTTGTGCCCGAGGGGGCGCTGGGGGAGATGCTTCTGTCGGTGGGGAAATCGGTATACCTGTACCGGAAAGGGGCGGACGGGATTCTGGACATCAACCCCTTCACGTGCATGAACGGCATCGTCTCCGAGGCCATCTATCCCCGCTTGTCCCGCGACTGCGATGGTCTCCCGGTCCGCGTGCTATACTTTGACGGGACGCGCGTGGACCGCCGGTACGAGCTGGAGATCTTCATGGAGCTCGTCCGGGAATATTCCTCCCGGAAGAGGATGCGGCGCATCGCGCCGGGGGGATTCGGGGCGTCTGCGGCGGCCGGCGCCTGAGGATTTCCGGCCGTCATCGCGGGACGGGGCCCGAAGCGTGTCCCGCCGGGGCTTCGCACGGGAGACGGCCCGAGGCGGAGCGGGGGGACGGAGCCGGGCGTGAGGCTTGCGGTCGTATCGGATATCCACTCCAACGGCGACGCTCTCGATGCCGTGGCCCGGGAGATCGACCGGCAGCGCGTTGACAAGGTGGTCCACCTGGGCGACCTCGCGGGGTACAACGCCGAGCCCGAACGGATCGTTCGGTGGGCCCGGGAGAATACGGCGGCGGGGATCGCGGGAAACCACGACGCCGTGGTGAGCGGCAAGGCAAGCGGCGAGTTCTTCCACGCGCCCGCCCTGTCCGCCGCCCGGTGGTCCTCTGCGAACATCTCCCCCGACTCGCTGGAGTATCTGTCTGCGCTTCCGGAGAGCCTCCGGCTCCCCGAAGGGATCCTTCTCGCCCACGGCGCCCCCTCCGACCCGGACCGCTACCTGTTCCTGCTCGAGGACGCGGAGGAGGAGATCGACCTGCTGTCCGGGGATCCCCCGCCGAACGTGGTCTTTCTCGGGCACACGCATGTGCCGGCGGCCTTCGTCCGGAGGAGGGACGGCGGCACCGTGTCCGCTTCTCTGGAAGGGCTGCGGGTCGGGGAGGGTGAGACGGCGATGCTGAACCCCGGGAGCGTCGGCCAGCCGCGCGACCGGGACCCGCGCTCCTCGTTCCTGGTGTACGACACGGGAACCGGCTGCGCCTCCTGGATCCGGGTGCCGTATGACATCGCGGCCTGCCAGCGGAAGGTTCTCGCCGCCGGGCTCCCGGGATTCTTCGCGGCGCGCCTGGCGGCAGGGACGTGAGGGGCCGCCGGTTCCGTCTTCTTCCGCACACGGCGGACCTCATGCTGGAGGTCCGCGGGGAGGACCTTCCCGGCCTCTTCTCCTCCTGCGTCCTCGCACTGTTCTCCCTCCTCGTGGACCGGCGGACCGTCCGGGGAACGGAAATCCGCGCCGTGGAGGGAGCCGGGGAGACCGCGGAAGCGCAGCTCTTTTCCCTGCTGCGCGAAGCGCTCCTCCTGTTCGCCGTCCACAAGTTTCTCGCCCGTTCCGCGCGTGGTACGATAGAAGGGAAGCGGGTGACGTTGACGCTGGCAGGAGAGCCTTTCGACTCCGAAAGGCATTCCGTAGACCGGGAGATCAAGGCCGTGACGGCGCACCTCATGTCCGTGAAGAGGTTGCCCGGGGGGTATCTCGCCCGTTTCGTCGTGGACGTGTAAGCCTTTACCCGATGGGCGCCCGGCGGCACCGGCGAGTGGGAGTTGCAACATGCGGTTCCAGGATGTCGAGATCCGGAAATTGTCCGATACGATGTGGGAGATCCCCCGGGAGGGCGGGATGCGGGTCCCGGGGCTCGTCTTCGCCTCCGAGGCGATGATGGGGGATATCGTGCGCGACGAGGCCATCCGCCAGGTGATGAACGTGGCCCACCTCCCCGGGATCCTGAAGCACAGCATCGGGATGCCGGACATCCACTGGGGGTACGGCTTCCCGATCGGGGGAGTGGCCGCGATGGACGCGCGGGAGGGGGTCGTCTCTCCCGGCGGGGTGGGGTACGACATCAACTGCGGGGTCCGTCTCCTCCGGTCCGACCTCACGGCGGACGCGCTGCGCCCGAAACTGCGGGAGCTCGTGGCGGCCCTGCACCGCGAAGTCCCCTCGGGGGTCGGTTCGACGGGATTCGTCCGCCTGACCGCGGAGGACGAGGAGAAGGTCCTGACCCAGGGATCCCGGTGGGCGGCATCCCGGGGCTTTGCCTCCGCCCAGGACATCGCCTGCACCGAGAGCGGGGGAGCGCTTCCGGGTGCGGACCCCGACGCGGTTTCCGCCGTAGCGAGGAAGCGGGGGCGCGACCAGCTGGGGACGCTCGGGTCGGGGAACCACTTCCTCGAGATCGACGAGGTGGCGGAGGTGTTCGACGACGAGGCCGCAAGGGCGTTCGGGCTTTTCCCGGGGCAGGCGGCCGTCCTCATCCACTCGGGCTCTCGGGGACTGGGATACCAGGTGTGCGACGACTATCTGCAGACGATGGCCGACTATATGCGGCGGAACGCGATCGATCTTCCCGACAGGCAGCTCGCCTGCGCGCACATCCGCTCCCCCGAGGGGGAACGGTACCTGTCCGCCCTGGCCGCCGCGGCGAACTACGCCTTCGCCAACCGGCAGCTGCTTGCGCACCAGGCCCGGGAGACGTTCCTGCGGTTCCTGGGAATGGGACCGAACGACCTGGGGATGCGGATGGTGTACGACTGCGGGCACAACAACGCGAAGTTCGAGGAACACGAGGTCGACGGGAGGGACAGAAGGGTTCTCGTCCACCGGAAGGGCGCGACGCGCTGTTTCCCGCCGGGAAACGCGGAGATTCCGGAACCGTACCGGCACGCGGGGCAGCCGGTGCTCATCCCGGGCGATATGGGGACCGCGTCGTACGTCCTTGCGGGGGCTCCGGAGGGGATGCGCCTGTCGTTCGGCTCGACCTGCCACGGGGCGGGCCGCCGGATGAGCCGGACCCAGGCGAGGTCCAGCGTGCGGGGCAAGTCGATCGTCCAGGAGATGGAACGACGCGGGGTGATCGTCGCATGCGCCTCCCACAAGACCCTCGCCGAAGAGATCCCGGAGGCCTACAAGGACGTGTCCGAGGTCGTCGACGTCGTGCACGCCGCGGGGATTGCGAGGAGGGTTGCCAGACTGAAGCCTCTGGCGGTCGTCAAGGGGTAGGGGACCGGAGAATGCCGGGTGCGTGGTTCGAAACGATCTTCGACGAAAGGTACCCGGAGCTGTTCGGGCCGCTCGAGGGAAACGCCGAGAAGGAGGTGGAGGAGATCCTTCGCCTCCTCGCGGTGCGCCCCCGGTCGGTCATCGAGGACCTGGGGTGCGGCCGGGGAAGGCACGCCATTCCGCTCGCCCGGAAGGGGCACCGGGTGACCGGGGTGGACCTGTCCGAGAAGATGCTGGGGATCGCCCGCGCGCGGGCGCGCAAGGAAAGGGTCTCCGTGGAATGGGTGCGGGAGGATATGCGGGTCTTCCGCCGCCCCGGCGCGTTCGACCTGTGCCTCTCCCTGTTCACCTCCTTCGGGTTCTTCCAGGAAGAAGAGAACCAGATGGTTCTGGGCAACGTGGGTGCGAGCCTGAAGGAGGGGGGGAGGCTGCTCCTCGACCTGAGGAACGCCGGGAAGGGGCTGTCGCGCCTCGAGAGCTGGGACCAGACGCTCGAGGTCCCTTCGGGGAGGCTCCGGATGGCGATCCGGTTCAACCCCCGCACCAGGCGCGCGACGGCGAAGCACGTGCTGACGCGTACGGACGGCATCCGGATCTCCTCCACCTTCGACGTGCGGCTCTACTCGGACCAGGAACTCGAGGCGATGCTGCGGAATGCCGGGATGCGCGTGAGGAATTTCTTCGGTTCCCTCTCGGGGGATCCCTTTACGGGCGAGTCCGACCGGATGGTTGTCGTATCCGTGAAGGAATAGAAAGGGCCCTTTCCGCCCGGAGCGCCCCCTACAGGAGGTCGTCCTTGATGGAGCGGCCCGGTGGTCCCGTCCCGAGTCCGAGGGGTGCCTGCTCGGGTACCGTCCCGACCCGGAAGGGGAGAAGGATTCCCTCGGAAGAGCCGGGGGGAAGAGCCATGCCGGTGCCGGGGTCGACCCGGGAGAAGGTGATTCCCGAGGGGACGGGGAAGTCCCGGTTGGGGAAGAGAGGCAGGACCCGCCCCATGAAACGGGTCCAGATGGGCAACGCCACCACCGCGGCCGACTGGCGGTCCCCCAGCGGGGCCGGGGTATCGAACCCTACCCATACTCCCGCCACGAGGTCGGGCGAGTACCCGATGAACCATGCGTCCGTGTTCTCGTTCGTCGTGCCGGTCTTCCCGGCGAGGTAATGGCCGAGACCTCTCGCGGCCCTGCCCGTCCCGCTCAGGATGACCTCCTGCATGATCCGGACCATGAGGTAGGCGGTGTCGGGGGGAATTGCCTGTTCGGCCGCTGGCGTCGTCCTTTCCAGGATGGTCCCCCGGGCGTCCCGCACCTCGCGCACGAAAAACGGTGTGGCGCGCATCCCCTGGTTGGCAAACGCGGCGTACGCGGCGCACATCTCCAGCGGGGTCACCCCGGAGGAGCCCAGGGCGATGGACAGGTTCCGGTCGATCGGGGAACCGATGCCCAGCGCCTTCGCCGTCCGGAGAGCGGCATCGACGCCCACCTCGTTCAGGAGCCGGATGGTGGCCAGGTTGCGGGACTTGGCCAGGGCTTCGATCAGGGGAATGGGGCCCAGGAACGTCCCGTCGTAGTTTCTCGGTTTCCAGAGCTCCTCCTCGCTCCGTTCGAACTCCACGGGGGAGTCGTCCGTCATGGACACGAGCGTTTTGCCCGCGGAAAGAGCGGCGGCGTAGATGATGGGCTTGAAGGCCGATCCGGGCTGCCTTCTTGCCTGCAGCGCGCGGTTGAACTGCGACTGCGCGAAATCGGTCCCCCCCACCATGGCGAGGACCGCCCCGGTGTGCGGATCGAGCGCGAGAACGGCCCCCTGCAGCCCCTCGTATTTGTTCTTTTCCTCCGTCGCGCGGATCCCTTCGATCAGCACGTCGTGGGCCGCCTCCTGCAGCCGCGTGTCGATCGTGGTGTAGATGCGAAGCCCTTCCTGGTAGAGGGACTCGGTCCCGTATTTTTCCGTCATGTAGATCCGTACCTGTTCGAGGAAGTAGGCAGCCTTCGACTGGAACGTGGAAGGGGGTGCAAGGACGATCTTTTTCGCGTATGCCCTGTCGGCGTCCACCTGGGAGAGAAATCCCGCCTCCACCATCCTCCGGAGGACGTACCGCTGCCTGCCCTTTGCGAGGTCGGGGTGTGTCCTTGGCGAGTAGCGGGAGGGCGCTTTGGGAAGTCCGGCGAGCAGCGCGCCCTCCGCCAGGCCGAGATCTTCCACCCCTTTTCCGAAATACGTCCGCGAGGCCGCCTCCACCCCGTACGCGCCTTCCCCGAGGTAGATCTGGTTCAGGTACAGGTAGAGGATCTCCTCCTTCCCCATATTTCTTTCCATGCGGTAGGCCAGGATCAGTTCCTTGAGCTTGCGCCGGAGGCTCTTTTCGCGGGTGAGGAAGAGGTTCTTCACCGTCTGCTGGGTGATGGTGCTCCCCCCCTGGGCGAAGCTTCCCCCCAGGAGATCCTTGACGGCGGCACGGGCGATCGCCGTGAAATCGACCCCGCGGTGCTGGAAGAAGTTGGCGTCCTCGGCTGCGACGAAGGCCATCACGACCTGGGGAGGGATCTTGCGGTAGGGTGCGAGGGTCCTCTTCTCGAGGTAGATTTCCCCTACCACCTGGTTGTAGCGGTCGAAGATCTTGGAGGAGACGCTCGGCCGGTACTCCTGCACCGACTCGAAGGACGGAAACGTGCCGAACCTCGCCAGGAGTACGAGCCCGACCACCGCTCCCAGAAGGAAGCAAAGCAGGAGGGTGCCCGCGAGAAGGAGCGGCCTCCTCCGGGGTCGTCCCCCCGGGTCGGGTTCCATGGACAGCACCTGGGATGTCATCCGTTGTAGGAGAAACCGATCATCTTGAGATTATTATCACCCAGGGGACCGTCTCATGGGAAGAGCGGGAGGCGCGGGACGCCGTCCCGGGTCCCGTCCCCGGACGGGAAAAATGCCAATTCCCGCCCCTGAATATATAATGGGCGGTGGACGTCCATAGAGAGACCCAAGGGGAGGGACCGATGAGAAAACAGCGTTATCTCGCCGTGGCGGCGATTCTTTTTCTCTCCCTTGCCGCGTGCTCCGGGGGGGACGACCGTACTGTCTTCGTCGCCCAGATCCTGAGCGACCAGCAGGCAGACGGGGATATCGCCTTCTTCCCGTTTTCTTCTGTCTATGCGATTACGAATGGCCCGGCCACGCTCTTTTTCGGGATCGATGCGTCGGACCCCGGAGTTCCCGAGTATCGGGCCTTCCTCGATTTCCCCCTCGACGGGGCCACCGGCGGGGATGTGGTCCCGGCAGGCGCGCGGATCCGGTCGGCCACGATCGAGCTGTTCGTCAACGAGGTCAGCTTCGCCTTCACGGTCCCCACCCTGATCGATCTGGTGACCTACCCGATCAGCGGCCTGCGAGCGGTCGACTACTACTCGGACCCCCTGACCTACCCGGACGGCTCGTTCGCCTTCCGGACCCTGGAGTTCTATTCGAGCGACCAGGGGAATTACGTGCTCATCGACGTCACGCCGCTCCTGGCGGAAGCGCAGAGGCGGGGCCTCCCCGATTTCCAGCTGCGGCTCCTGCTCGACTTCGTGGAGCGGGCCGAAGGCCTGGTGGGGATCGAGGACCTGCCAAGCGCAGTCATCACCGCGCCTCTCCTGACCGTGGAGTACGAGTGATCCGCCGGGGACCGTCGCTCCCGGCGGGAAAGGGGGAAGACGGAGCCCGGGCAGGCTCCGGCGCCGTTTCCCGCGGAATTGTTGTAGAATCTTCTCGTGCCTGCCACGGGGACGAGGAAACGGCTAGCTGACCTCGGTGCGGTCGCGTCGGGCCTGGCCCACGAGATCCGCAATCCGCTCAATTCCCTCTACATCAACAGCCAGATTCTCGCGGAGATCGTCGCCGCGCTTCCGGAGGCGGCGGACCGGAAGGAGGAGCTCCTCTCGCTCGCCCGGGCCAACATGAAGGTCACCCGGCGCCTGAACGACATTCTCTCCGAGTTCCTGCGGTTCGCCCGCCCGGCCGCGACCGAGTTTGTGGTGGCGGACCTGAACCGGGTCGTGTCCGACACCCTCCGGTTCCTCGAGGTCGACTTCGCGCGTCGGGGGATCGAGCTCGTCGCCTCCTTCCATCCGGAGCCGCTCCCGCTCTTCGCCGACGAGAAGCAGCTGCGGCAGGCGCTGCTCAACATCCTCCTGAACGCCGAAGAATCCATGGACAAGGAGCGGAAGGTCATCCGGGTGACGACCGGCCTGGAGCGGGGAAGGCCCCTCGTGCGCATCGCAGACAATGGCCGGGGAATCCCCCGGGCGGACCGGAAGCAGATCTTCCGCCTCTTCTTCTCCACGAGGAAAGGCGGCACCGGCCTGGGTCTGCCCATCGTCCGGAAGATCGTGCGCGAGCACGGCGGGAAGATCGGCATCCGCAGCCGGGAGGGGCGCGGGACGACCGTTACGATCTCCCTCCTCCCGGAGGAGCAGTCCAAGGCGAGGTTCGCGCCGCGGGATGCGGGCCGTCCGCTCCCGGAGAAGGTCCGGTGA
>DOTC01000190.1 GCA_003513855.1 Deltaproteobacteria bacterium
TCATCGCCTGCCCCTGCGCGCTCGGCCTCGCCACGCCCACGTCGATCATGGTGGGCACGGGGAAGGGGGCGGAACTGGGGATCCTGGTCCGCGACGGGGCGGCGCTGGAAACGGCCCACAAGGTGGACACCGTCGTTTTCGACAAGACGGGAACGGTCACCCGCGGGCGCCCGGAATGGTCCGGGATACGGATCGCCCCGGACGGTCCCTTCCGGGGAGCGGAAGGGGAGCGGGACCTGCTTCGTCTTGCCGCCTCCGCCGAGACCGGGTCGGAACACCCGCTGGCCGATGCGGTGGTCCGCGGCGCGCATGGAAAGGGGCTTGCCCTTGACCCTCCCGGGGAGTTCCACTCCCGGCCGGGGCACGGGGTCCGGGCCACGATCGCGGGACGCCGGGTGCACGTGGGCAGCGCGAGGTGGTTGCTGGAGGAGGGGATCGACGCAGAGACACTCCTCCCCGGCGCCCGGGAGTGCTCGGAGTCGGGGGCCACGGTCGCCTTCGTCGCCGTGGACGGAAAGGCCGCGGGGCTGCTGACAATAACCGACGAGGTGAAGGAGGGCGCCCCGGAGGCGATCGGCGTCCTGCGCGGGATGGGGCTCGACGTCGTGATGCTGACCGGGGACAACCCGAAGACGGCGAGGGCGGTGGCCGCCCGGGCCGGGATCGAACGGGTGCTCGCGGAAGTCCTGCCGGACCGGAAGGCGCAGGAGGTGCGGAAGATCCAGTCCGAGGGGAAGGTGGTCGCGATGGTGGGGGACGGGATCAACGATGCGCCGGCCCTGGCCCAGGCCGACGTCGGGATGGCGATCGGAACCGGGACGGATATCGCGATCGAATCGGGGGACATCGTCCTGATGAGCGGAGACCTGAAGGGGGTGGCGGTGGCCATCGCCTTAAGCCGCGCCACCCTCCGGAACATCCGCCAGAACCTGTTCTGGGCGTTCGCCTACAACGTTTTGCTCATCCCGGTGGCGGCAGGGATTCTCTTTCCCCATTTCCGGATCCTGCTCAACCCCATTCTCGCCGCCGCGGCGATGGGACTGTCGTCCGTCACCGTCGTCTCGAACGCGCTCCGCCTGCGCCGGTTCCGGCCGTAGTCCGGACCGGATTCCCGTTGACCCCTAACGTCCCGGTTTGTATAATTTCCTTTCGCCATATGTCAGGTGGTGAGTGTAGCTCAGTTGGCAGAGCACCAGGTTGTGGCCCTGGTGGCCGCGGGTTCAATCCCCGTCACTCACCCCATNNGGTTCGAATCCTTCGTGGCCCACCAATCTTTTCAGGGGGTTAGGCGATTCCGCCTGCCCCCTTTTTTGTTCCTGGTTACGTATAGCTTGCGGATTTTCTACCATCGCTGCAAGACGGTTGACAGCTTGCCGGTTCGCTCCGGGAATCAGGTGCCCGTAGGTGTCAACGGTGATTTGGATTGAATGGTGCCCCATCGGATCCTTCACGTAGGCGAGGGATTCGCCGTTTGCGATGAGGAATGAGGCAAAGGAATGACGCAGGTCGTGGAAGCGGAATGCCCGAAGCTTGGCTTTCTTCATTGCCTTGACGAATACCTTCCGGAGGTTCGCTGCGTCTAGGGCGGTTCCCCGAGCTCCTCGACGGGATGATCGACCTGGCGGTTGCATCGGGAGGATGCGTGACGTTCGACCTGAAGGCCAAGGATGAACCCCTGCACATCGCCCTGACGGGGATCTCGAACCTCCTGACCCTCGGAAACTTCGCCCGTGACGCGAAGCGGATCCCGGAACAG
Source organism: Deltaproteobacteria bacterium (assembly GCA_003513855.1). GTDB lineage: Bacteria > Desulfobacterota > Deferrimicrobia > Deferrimicrobiales > Deferrimicrobiaceae > CSP1-8. Next base: position 1,757 of record DOTC01000190.1, read on the forward strand.
CCGGTCCCCCCGCCCCTGGTGGCGAGGACCCTCCTGGTCCCCGGGTACGCGGAGGAGCGGGAGGTCGGGAAGATCGGAACCTTCATCTGCTTCGCTGAGGACAGCACCTCGCCCGGCCGTCGAGACGATATTGCGGAAGGTCGCGCCGGCGTAGCTCCTTCCCCTCGACCGCGTGCTCCGGGAATCATCTATGATATAAGAGACCCTGATCCTGGCGAGATCCCTTCCGGAGAGACGAATGCGAACCGACTCCCGATCTGGCGGAATCCCCCGCATGGTCCTTCTCCTTCTTCTCCTCCTGCTCCTTGGGCCGTCCGCCCGGACCCACGAGGCCTTTCCCGGCCACTCCCCGGTTGTGAAGGCCAAGGGGGAAGATGCGGCAAGGGATCAGAAGGAGGACGGACAGGAGGAGGAGAAGAAGGAGAAGAAGAAAGGGCCGAAACCGTATGCGGAGGTGGTGACGAAGGAGGCGAAAACCCTGGAAGGTCTCTTCAAGGTTCACCGCGTCGGTCCGAAGGTTTACTACGAGATCCCCCCCGCTCTCCTGGGACGGGAGATGCTCTGGTACACCGAGGTATCCCGGGTGCCCTCCGGCGTGGGGTTCAGCGGCCTGCCGGTCAACTACCGCGTCGTTCGTTGGGAAAAGCGGGACGACCGGGTCCTGCTCCGGGGTCTTTCCTACGAGAAGAGGGCAGCCGGGGATCCCGCGCTGGAGGATGCCGTGGAGCGGGCCTCCCTTCCGCCAATCCTCTCCGCCTTCGACGTGGAGGCGTACGGATTGGACAACGCCGCCGTGATCGACGCCACCAGGCTGCTTACCTCGGACCTCCCCGACTTTTCGGCCCGGGAGATCCTGGGCCGCCTCAAGCTCCCCGCCCCCCCCTCCGTGGATGCCTCCCGAAGCTACGTGGACGAGGTCAAGGCCTTCCCGGCGAACCTCGAGGTGCGCTCCGTGATCACCTACTCCCTCGAGCCCCCACCCCTTCCCGGCGCGGGCGGCAAGGAGGAGGCCGGGGCCAAGGTCCCGGGCGGCCTGCGAAGCCTCTCCGTGATGCTCCACTACAGCCTCGCCCTCCTGCCGGACCGGCCGATGCGCGGACGGTACTTCGATCCCCGCGTGGGCTACTTCGCGCGCTCCTTCGAGGAGTACCGGGCCGAGGAGAACCGGGTGGCCCGGCGCCGCTTCATCAACCGCTACCGCCTCGAGAAGAAGGATCCGGAGGCGGCCCGGTCGGAGCCGGTGCGTCCGATCGTCTTCCACCTCTCCCGGGAGGTCCCGGAGAAGTGGCGATCCTCCCTCTGCCGGGGGGTGAGGGACTGGAACGTCGCCTTCGAGGAGGCGGGGTTCCTCGGGGCCATCGCCTGCCGAAACGCCCCGACGCCGGAGGAGGATCCCTCCTGGGATCCCGAGGACGTCCGCTACTCCGTGATCCGGTGGTCCGCCGAGCCGATCCCCAACGCCTCGGGCCCCCACGTCCACGATCCCCGCAGCGGGGAGATCCTCTCCTCCCACATCGTCTTCTGGCACGACATCCTCAAGCTGATGGAGGGATGGTACTTCGTGTTGAGCTCCCCCCTCGACCCGCGGGCGGAGAAAATCCCCCTTCCCGACGAGGTGATGAGCGAGCTGATCCGCTACGTGGCGGCCCACGAGGTGGGGCATGCGCTGGGACTTCGGCACAACCACAAGGCGAGCTCCGCCTACACCGTTTCCCAGCTCCGGGACCCGGTCTTCACGGCGGAGTACGGCACCGTGGCGTCGATCATGTCCTACGGGCGGTTCAACTACGTGGCCCAGCCGGGAGACGGCGTGACCCGGCTCCTGCCGGTGGTGGCCCCCTACGACCGGTTCGCGATCGGGTGGGGATACCTCCCCCTTCCGGAAGCGAACTCGCCCTGGGAGGAGATCTCGCTTCTCGACCGGATGGCTGCGCGGCAGATCGAGGAACCGTGGCTCCGGTACGGCGGGGAGGACGGGCCGGCGGGGGTGGACCCGACCGTGAAGGTGGAGGCGATCGGAAGCGACCCGATCGAATCCACCGCTCTGGGTCTTGCGAACCAGGAACGCGTCCTATCCCGTCTGGTCGCGGGGACGGAGAAGCTGGGGGAGGACACCACGGTCCTGGAGGAGACGTACGGGCAACTCCTACAGATCCGGCTCCACTGGTTCCGCTCCGTGGCGAAGCTGGTCGGGGGGGTTGTGGAGACTCGGTATCTCGGGGGGCGGGGGGAGGCTCCCTTCTCCCGGGTACCGCCCGAAGTGCAGGAGAAGGCGGTTGCGTTCCTGCTCGACCGGGCGTTCCAATCCCCCGGATCGCTGGCCGACCCCGGGATCCTGAACCGGATCCGGTACCTTGGGGCGGTCGACCCGGTGACGGACCTTCAGCGCTCCCTCCTGCTGGAGCTGGTCAGTCCCGAGCGGTTCCGCCTCCTGCTGGACGGGGAGGCCCTTTCGCGCGGCGCATCCTACTCCGCCGGGAAATTCCTCTCCGACGTGCAGGCAGGGGTGTGGGAGGAGCTGCGGGCGAAGCGCCCCCGGATCGATCCCTGGCGCCGAACCCTGCAGAGGACCTACCTGGAGCGGATGGGACGGATGATCGGCGCGGTCGAGGGCTCCTTCCGGGGGATGGAAAAGCCGGACCTCTCCGGCTCCGGGGACAGCCCCGACATCGCGTCGCTTCGGCGTACCGATTTCCGGGCCATGGCCCGCGCCTCCCTTGCCTTCCTTGCGTCATCGATCGACGGAGCCCTCGCCCGGACAGAGGACCCGACGACACTTTTCCACCTCAAGGATTGCCGGAAGGAGATCGCGCTTCTGCTCGACCCACGGAAGTGACTGCCGGATCGCCTCCCCGGGAGGAAACATCGTGAGACTGGTACGTTCTGCGGGAAATGTAAAAACGACCACTCTGAAAGCGTTTTTTAAGGAGGAAATTCCCGGCATTGTAAAATTGCTACCAAAATCATGACAACAAGGACAAGGTCATTTTTCAGGACGGGGCCGAAAGGCTCCGTCCTTTTTTTCCACCGAATCTGTCCCCTATCTGTCACTTACCCGTTGTCATAATTCTGATCAGAAAGGACATTCGTGTGTTTCCACACCTTGTATCCCGTCGCGGAAGGCGGTCGCGTCCAACCGTTTGCCTGACATGGAACGAGGGGGTGCGTTATGGGAAAGTGGAAAGAGAGCATGTGCAAAAGGATGCAGACCATCTGCAACTGTTTTTCGGTTGCATCCAGGCAGGCCAGAGAGGCTGAGATCGACGTTCCCTCAAAGAGGAGTTTCCGTCAGATGTTGGCATCCGAAGAAGGATCGATTGCTCTCCCGCAGCAGGAGAGTACCGGTGTGCGAGAAGTGAAGGCACGCATGGGGATCGGACTGCGGACATTCCTGGACTGCATTGACGAGGTCAAACACCAGGCCGAGCAGCTCAAAACCGGTGGCCTCGAAAAAAGGGACTACCGGAAAATGCCCGAGTAGGGCGGAAGCACCGGAAGGATTGACGCTGCACTCGATTCGGGGGAAATGAGGCGGGCCTCCGCCGCCAATAGAACTGGTTAGGTTCCCCCTACAAAGCGATAAGGGGGAGTTTCCCCCCCCTTATCCGGGTTCGTATAGGTTGCGGATCCTGGATCGAACCGTGTCTGTTTCGTCTCCGGTCCGGCCCGGTTCCCCTACTTCCTTCGTTGTGTGTCCGCCTGGACCCCCTCGTTCAGGATGATCACCTCGACCCGCCGGTTCAAGGCCCTGTTGGCCTCCGTATCGTTGCTGACCGCCGGGTATTGTTTCCCGTACCCAAAGGTGGTGATCCGGGCCGGATCGATCCCGTCCCCCACCAGCCGGTCCTTGACCGAGTCCGCCCGCCTCCGGGAAAGGTCCAGGTTGTAGGAGTCCGACCCGATGCTGTCCGTATGCCCCTCGATCAGCACGTTCCGTTTGGGGTACTTTTCCAGGAATACGGCAAGCTTCTCCACGTTCCTGTCCGCCTTCGGGGACAGGTACGCTTTCCCGAAATCGAACAGCACGTCGCCGATGGTCAGCACGATTCCCCGTTCCGTCTGGCGGGCCTTCAGCTCCGACAGTTCCTTCATGAGCATGTCGGCTTCCGCCTTGGCCTGGGCCGCCTTTTCGGCTTCCGTCCGGGCGGCCAATCGGGCCTCTTCCGCTTCCTTCCTGGCCACCGCAGCCTTCGCGGACTCCGACTGGGCCACAAGCCTTGCCTGCTCAGCCTCCTGCAGGGCGTTTTTTGCCTCCTGCTCCCGTTTCATGGCGATGATGTTGGCCGTCTCCGTGTTCAGTTCCGCCATCTCCCTCTCCGCCTTCTTCCCTTCCGCGACGGTCACGGCGATCAGGGCCTTCTTCTCCGCGATGTAGCCCAGATGCTGCATCTCCTCCGTATTCCCTGCATCCTCCGCTGCCTGGAGGGCCTTGCCGGCCTCCGCGGTGTTGATCGGCGCGAGGGCTTCGATATCCGGGGCCTTGGCCTGCGAATACGCTTTGCGGGCCCGCTCCAGCTGGTCCTTGGCCATGATCTCCTTCTGCGAGGGGGCGCACCCTGCGAAGAGGACAACGAACGAGATCAACAAGAAGAGGATCCCCGATCCTCTCCCCGGGGTCTTCCATGGTAAAAAATTCATCTTCCCATCCCTCCTTAGAAGAGTGGTTATCTGGATTTGCGCTGGATTTCCTGGCGCAGGACCTCGATGTTTTCCCGCATCTCCTCCGCGGCTTTCCTGTTCTTCTCCGTCGTCGCCTTGGCCCGCGCATACTCCGCGTCGACCGATGCTTCGTCCGCCAGGCGGGCGGCCGCATCATACTCTTCTCTCAGGAACATCTCCTTGGCCGCGGAGAGTTTTCCCTCGGCAGCCACCAGTTCCACGGGCGCATTCAGCGAGGCATTGCTTGTCTTTGCCTCGTTGACGGCCTTCTCCCCCTCGGAAACCTTTCCTTTTGCTACGACCTGACTCGTTCCTCCACAACCGGCCGCAAGCAGCAGGCCCGCGGCGAGCGCGACATTGAGCAAAACCATGATTCTTCTCTTCTCCCCGCCCATTGGATGCTCCTTTCACACGTTCGGAAGATGCTCTGTCCTAACCCGATTCATGCCTAGCGATATGGATGCCGATTCGGAATCCCCGGATCCCTTCGGTACCGCCTCCTTCCATGGGGCAAGGATATTATGGCACCCGTGCTTCAAACTGCAAGATGAAAGAGAGTTCGCGGGTTTCCCGTAACCATATTCCGTTAAGGGCTTGAAGGCTTCCTTCCGAGATAATCCGTATCGACAGGATCGGGGTGGCCGTTGGGAAAGAAAAAAGTGCGCAACGGGTCGGCTTGCCTCCTCCTGATTGGCGTCCTGCTGGCTTTTCTTTGCGGATGCGGCGGAGGGGATTCGGGATCCGTTTCCCCCCCGGAGGTCCCCGGCACGGGCACGGGAATTCCGGGGATCGACTCGATCCGGCAGGAGTTCCTCGACGCCGTCAACCAGGCCCGCTCCGTGCCCCGGATGTGCGGGAGCGATTCCTATCCCGCAGCCCCTGCCGTGGCGTGGAACGACGACCTCGCCATGGCCGCCTACCTCCACTCCTCCGACATGGCGATCAACGGGTTCTTCTCCCACACCGGGTCGGACGGCAGCTCTCCGGGGGACCGGATCACGCGGGAAGGGTACGATTGGAGAACGTATGGCGAGAATATCGCCGTGAACTACCCCACGGTCTCCGCCGTGATGCAGGGGTGGCTGGGAAGCGATGGACATTGCCGCAACATCATGAATCGCAACTTCGAGGAGATCGGCGCCGCCTATGCGGAAGGGGTTTATTCGGGGACACCTTCCGCACCCTATTGGACGTTCGAACTCGCAGCGTCGAGGTAGCCCCTTTGGCCTATCCCGTGTTCGACACCGGGATGGGGACCGACACCGATTTCACATGGAGGTCCCGCTGGGGAAAGGGGATCTCGATCCCGTGCTCCTTGAACGCCTTGAAGATCATGAAATAGATCTCGCTGGCGAGGATCCTCGGGTACTGGACCCGCGTGACGGTCCAGACATGGAGGACGAAGTCGAGCGAGCTGTCGCCGAAACCGGTGAAGACGACCTCGGGCTCCGGAATGGTCAGGACGTCCGGGTGCTTGTCGGCGACTTCCATGAGGACGTCGCGAACGACCTCGGGGTCGCTTTTGTAAGAGACGCCCAGGGGAACGGCGAAGCGGACCTGCCGATCGTTTGCCGTCCAGTTCGTCACATGGCTGTTGATGAATTCCGAGTTCGGGATGATCATCACGACGTTGTCGTTGGTACGGATCCAGGTGCTGCGCGCGGCGATCCGGACGACGTCTCCGTTGGTGTTTCCCACCTCGACCCGGTCCCCCACCTGGATGGGGCGCTCCATCAGGAGGACGATTCCCGACACGAAGTTGTTCGCGATGTTCTGCAAGCCGAACCCGATCCCGATGCCGAGCGCGCCGCCAAGGATGACGAGGCTGCTCATGTTCACCCCGGCCCACTGGAGGCCTACCAGCAGCCCGAACAGGAATATGAGGTACGCTGTGATCTGCGCAAACGCGTACTGCTGTCCGGTATTGAGGGAGGTCCGGACGAGGACCCGGTCCTCCATGAACCGACGGATCATCCCCGAGAATATCCGGAGGAAGGTGAGGTACACGAAGGTCTTGATGAGGAAGACCGGCGTGACCGGGAGTCCCCCGATGGTGAAGTAGGGGCGGTTCAGGGCCTTGATGATGCGGGTGTTCAAGTCGCCGAAGAGGGGTAGAATCTGTTCGTACGCGAGGAACCCGATTCCGAGGATGGCGAAGATCGCCACGCCCAGCAGGATCATGATTCGGGTGCCCGTGGTCAGTTTCTTCATGACGGTGCTCTCCTTGAAAACGTAATAAGATATGATACTGTAAAAAAATGAGCTTTCGTTAGTCCCTCCGCTGGCTTCCCGAAACGATATCGGACTGTTTTTAGGGAAGGGGAGCACGGAAGGTTCACGAGCCGGATTTCGGATAAGTTGAACCGTTCCAGCGGAGAGATAGCCTGACATTCCGGGAGAACCGGGCATGAAGACCGAAAAGCGCTCACGGAGAAGAGGCGGGACCGCCGAGAGAACAACCCGCCGCGTGGTCATCGAGAACGTCCGCCCGGAGGTCGACGGGGGCCGCTTTCCTATCAAGAGGACCGTCGGGGAGAGCGTGATGGTCACGGCCGACATCCACACCGATGGGCACGATATGATCACCGCCGTGCTCCGGTACAGGAATCACGGCGAAGCCGACTGGCGGGAGGCCCCCATGCGGGAGGTCGGCAACGACCGGTGGGCCGGCAGCTTCCGGGTCTCCTCCCTGGGACGCTCTTTCTATACGCTTGCGGCCTGGGTCGACCGGTTTTGCTCCTGGCGCCGCGACCTGGCGAAGAAGGCCGACGCAGGTCAGGATGTCCGGGTCGACCTGCTGGTGGGCGCGCAGCTGGTCGAGGAGGCGGCGGGGAGGGCAAAGGGTGCGGACCGGGAAGCCCTGCGCAAGGCGGCGGCTGCCCTGAAGGTGGATGACGAATCCGGGCTGGCGGAAGCCGTGCGAAGGGCGCTGGACGAAGGACTTCTTCGCCGGATGGAAGGGTATCCCGACCGGCGGCATGCGACCCATTACGGCAAGGAGCTCCCGGTGGTGGTCGACCGGGAGAGGGCCCGCTTCAGCACATGGTACGAGATGTTCCCCCGGTCCTGCTCGCCGGAGCCGGGAAACCACGGCACCCTGCGCGACGTGGTGAGTCGACTGCCCTATATCGCAGGGATGGGGTTCGACGTCCTGTACCTTCCGCCGGTCCACCCGATCGGACACACGCACCGGAAAGGGAAGAACAACGTCACCGATCCGGGGTCCGACGACGTGGGCAGCCCCTGGGCGATCGGCTCCGGGGAGGGAGGGCACAAGGCCGTCCATCCTTCGCTCGGGTCCCTCGACGATTTCCGGCACCTCGTGGAGAAAGCGCGGGAGCACGGCCTGGAGGTCGCCCTCGACATCGCCTACCAGTGCTCCCCGGACCACCCGTATGTCACGGAGCACCCGGAGTGGTTCCGACTCCGGCCGGACGGCACCGTGCAGTACGCCGAGAACCCGCCGAAGAAGTACCAGGACATCTNNTTTCCGGCCCAACCTCTGGCCGAACACCCCCGACATCCTGACGGAACAGCTCCAGTTCGGCGGAAGGGCGGCGTTCCTGGCGCGCCTCGTCCTGGCGGCGACGCTGGGAGCCAGCTACGGGATCTACGGGCCCGCCTACGAGCTCTGCGAGAACCGGCCGCTGGCGCCGGGGAAGGAAGAGTACCTGGACTCGGAGAAGTACGAGATCCGGCACTGGGAGATCGACCGGCCGGACAGCCTGCAGGAGTTCATCGGGCTCGTGAACCGGGTCCGGAGGGAGAACCCGTGCCTGCAGTCGGACGGGAACCTGGCGTTTCACCCCGTGGACAACGAGCAGATGATCGCCTACAGCAAGGGCACCGACGACCTGTCGAGCATCATCCTGACGGTGGTCAACCTCGATCCCCACCACACCCAGTCGGGATGGGTCGATCTCCCGCTGGACAGCCTCGGGCTCGACCCGGCGGTCCCCTTCCAGGGGCACGACCTCCTGAGCGGTGCCAGGTACATCTGGCACGGCCCCCGAGTCTATTTCCAGCTCAACCCCGCAGAGATCCCTGCGCATGTCATTCGCATCCGCCGGAAGGTACGGACGGAGCGGGATTTCGACTACTTCCTGTAACGGAGACGGGGAAGGCGGGAAAGGGGTATTTATGGCGGACAGGGGAAAAAAGCGGTACGTGCCGGACGGAGATCCCCTCTGGTACAAGGACGCGACCATCTACGAGCTCCACGTCCGGGCATTTCACGACAGCGACGGGGACGGCGTGGGGGACTTCCGGGGTCTCACGGGAAAGCTGGACTATCTCCAGGACCTCGGGGTCAACACGCTCTGGCTCCTCCCCTTCTACCCTTCGCCCCTGAAGGATGACGGCTACGACATCTCGGACTACACCGCCGTCCACCCCTCCTACGGGACGCTCGCCGATTTCCGGATCTTCCTGCGCGAGGCGCACCGGCGGGGAATCCGGGTGATCACGGAGCTCGTCGTCAACCATACCTCCGACCAGCACCCCTGGTTCCAGCGGGCGAGAAGGTCCCCCCCGGGCAGCAGGTGGCGCAACTTCTATGTCTGGAGCCCTACCCCCGACAAGTACCGGGAGGCACGGATCATCTTCAAGGATTTCGAGACCTCCAACTGGTCCTGGGATTCCGTGGCGAACGCCTACTACTGGCACCGGTTCTACTCCCACCAGCCGGATCTCAATTACGACAGCCCGGACGTGCGGAGGGTCATCTTCCGGGTCCTGCAGTTCTGGCTAGGGCTGGGCGTGGACGGCCTGCGGCTGG
>DOTC01000128.1 GCA_003513855.1 Deltaproteobacteria bacterium
CGGGGAAGTTCCGCAACGATCGCGATCTGTTTGGGGCACTTATACGATGCCAGCCGCCTCTTGCAATGTTCAATGAGGGCCTCCGGGAGGAGGGAATCCTTTTCCTCCTTCAGTACGACAACGGCAACGACTTTCTCCCCGAATTCCTCGTCCGGCAGGCCGACCGCCGCCGACTCCTTGACGGCTTCATGGCTCTCCAGGATCGTTTCGACCTCCTTCGGGTAGACGTTGTATCCGCCGGTGATGATCAGCTCTTTCGCCCTGCCGACCAGATACAGCCTCCCGCGGTCCTCCGGGTCCTGATACCCCAGATCTCCCGTCCGGAACCAGCCCTTGACAAAGGATTCCTCCGTCTTCCCGGGCATCCCCCGGTACCCCCGGAACACGTTGTCCCCCCGGATCCACACCTCTCCCACGTCTCCCGGCGGCACATCGGAGCCGTCCTCCCCCACCACCCGGACCGTGACTCCTGCGAGGGGATACCCCACGCTTTTCGCCTTTCGCTCGGCCGGGTCGATGAGATTGGACGCAATCATTCCCGTCTCGGTCATGCCGTAGCGCTCCAGGATCCGGAACCCCGTGGCGCTTTCGAACTGATGGAAGAGGTTGTCGGTGAGAGGCGCGGAACCGGAGATGAAGACCCGCATTGCGCGCAGATCGGGCTTTCTCTCCCTCTTCTCCCACTCGTTCATGAGCCTCTGGTACATCGTGGGGACCCCCATGAAGAGAGTGCACCGTTCCTCCTCCAGAGCCCTCCACGCCCTCCCCGCCTCGAACTTCTCGTGCATGATGAGGGTGGAGCCGGCGTAGAGGCTTCCTTGCGCCGCGACGTTCAACCCGTGCACGTGGAACAGGGGAAGCGCATGGAAGAGCACGTCGGCGGTGGTCCATTCCCAGGCGGCCTCGAGGGACAGCATATTCGATACCAGGTTCCTGTGCGTGATCATCGCCCCCTTGGACCTGCCGGTCGTCCCGGAGGTGTAGCAGAGCAAGGCGACGTCGTCATCACCGGCCGGATAGGCCCGCGAAAACCCTTTCGACGTTCGTGCGAGCCGTTCGGGAAGACTGTCCGCCCCTTCCCTTTCGGCCCCGTCCACGAGGAGGGTCCGGACTTCTCGAAGACCCCGGACCTCGCTTTCCGCCGACGCGAACCGTTGTTCGTCCGTCACGAAGAGGGAGCTTCCGGAATCCGAAAGGAAATACTCGACCTCCTCGGCCCGGAACGAAGGGTTGAGGGGCAGGGTGATCGCGCCGACCGAGAGGATGGCGAAGTGGAGGAAGAGAACCTCCATTCGCTTCGGGAGCTGGATGGCAACGCAGCTGCCTTTTCCGACCCCCTCCGCATGGAGCATGGCCGCGTAGCGCTCCACCTCCCGATCGAACGCACCAAAGGTGTAGGAAGTGCCTTCGAAAACGACGGCAGGCTTCCCTGCGTGCTTCCTCGCGGTTTCGGCAAGAAGTCTCGCCAGGTTCACGACCGCCGTCCTCCGGAACAACAGGTGTTCGTTTCCCCCTGTGCCTCTCCTGGAAACGCAGGATCCCGGGCCAAGCCCCAACCGTCGGTTTTTCTCTTATATAGAGAGATGATATCGTTGGAAAGGAAAAAGATTCCTTCCCGCGGTATTTATCCCGCTCGGCGGTCGGAGGGGCCGGGGACCTCATCGTTCGTCCGTTCCCCGCATCCTCTTTCCGCATCGATCCATTTGGGTCCCGAATGGTACGGGTTCATTGACAATCCCGCACGATCCCTAGTACGTTACCTCAGGATTTCCTTTTCTCGGGAAGGTCAAAGGGGGAAGGAGAGGAGGCCGATTTCGACTCTGCAATCTCCCCCTACGGAAGCAGGCGCATGAATCGTCGTTTCCTCCGCAACCTGTTTCATTCGTTCTCGGAGAATGTCAACGGTCTCCTGGACCGCCTTCGCCCGGCAACGTCGGAAAAAAAGGACCTCTTGCAGCTCGCCGAGACGCTCCTCTCCGGACGGGGGGAGGCCTCCGAGGTGGCCGTGGCCAGGGAGTTCCTGACCGCGTACGACGGTTTGACGGAGAATGCGGTGCTTTCCTTCCTGGCGCTTCTCGATCGGCAATTCGGCCCGGATCAGTCGCGCCTGGAACGGGCCCTCAGGAATTTGCAGGATCAGCCGACGGCCAAGGCCGCGCGGGAAATGTACGAAGCGGCCGAGCCGAGGCGATTGGAACTCTTCCGGCGGATCAATCTTGCTCCCGGCGGAACGAAAGGACTCCTGCAGATGCGGGAGGATGTCTTGCGCAATCTGCCCGCCCATGCGGAACTGACCTCCGTGGATGAGGATTTCAAACACCTCTTCTCGTCGTGGTTCAACCCGGGGTTTCTGGTCTTACGGCGGCTTGACTGGACAACGCCGGCCAACATCCTGGAGAAGATCATCCGGTACGAAGCGGTCCACGAGATCGCCAGCTGGGACGATCTTCGCAGGCGACTGGAGCCTGCGGACCGGCGTTGTTTCGCCTTCTTTCATCCGACGATGGTAGACGAGCCGCTGATCTTTGTCGCGGTCGCCCTGACAACCGTCGTTCCCGATGCGATCGCCCCGTTGCTGGCGGACCATCGAAGTCCCATCCCCGCAGACGATGCGACGTCCGCCGTCTTCTACTCCATCTCCAATTGTCAGGTGGGGCTAAGGGGGGTGCCCCTGGGCGACTTCCTCATCAAGCAGGTTGTTGAGGAATTGAAACAGGAGCTCCCTTCCCTCAAGACATTCGTCACCCTTTCCCCGGTCCCCGATTTCATGCGCTGGCTGACGCAGGAGCGGGGAAAGGATGCTTCGGATCATGTCGCGGAAGAAGACAGGGCCTTGCTCGCTCTGCTCGACCGGCCGGACTGGCACCTGGATGGGGAAGCGGCCAAGACGCTGAAAGCCTTGCTCCTGCCCGCCGTAGCCGCCTACCTGCTGGTGGTCCGGACGGACTCCGGGAAACCGATCGACCCGGTCGCGCGCTTTCATTTGGGCAACGGCGCACGCCTGGAGAGGATTCACTGGCTCAGCGATCTCACCCCCAAGGGGTTGAGACAGGCCGCCGGGTTCATGGTCAACTACCTCTACGAGCTGGACCGGATGGATCGAAACCAGGAAGCCTTCGTCCGTAACGGAGAAATCGCCTCTTCCCACGCGGTGCGGAAACTCCTGCGGTCCGACATCCGGAAACGTTTCGAATTTTCTTCCTGACCCGGACCCCGAACGGATCCCTTGCCGGAATATCCAACCACCGAGGATCGGGCACAGGGATCGCCTCCGCGGGAACGGGACGAAACTTTCCCTTGTGAAATGCACCTAATCGTCGCATAGTAATGCCTTGGCACGAGTTGTGCCTCGCAATTGCGCTATTTGGGCTGCACCGCCCGGATTGAGCAATAATTCATTTTCAGGAGGTAGTTGTGGCTACAGGAAGTGTGAAGTGGTTCAACGACGCGAAGGGGTTCGGATTCATCAGCCAGGAGGACGGGCCGGATGTATTCGTCCACTTCAGCGCCATCCGGGCGGAGGGCTTCAAATCTCTCCAAGAAGGGGACCGTGTCGAGTTCGAGATCACGCAGGGTCCCAAGGGACCCCAGGCTACGAACGTGGTCAAGTCCAGCTAATCCCTTGCCATTCGGGGAGACAACCCCGAACGAGGAAGAGCCCCGGCGGGAGGTCCCGCCGGGGCTTTTTTCTTTGGAGCACCGTTCCGACAAGTCCCTATCTGCTATTTCCCGGTGTTTTTCGGGATTGGCGGCAAAAATGGTTCCCCGGGGCGCCAGCCGGAAGGGCACAGCTTTCCGGTATTGAGCGCGGAAACGAGCCGCAGAATCTCGTTGACGCTCCTTCCCACGGTCAAGTCCTGCACGATGTACGCCCGGAGGAGCCCGTTCGGACCGATGATGAAGGTCCCCCGCAGCGCGGCCCCGAGCTTCTCCAGCAGGACCCCGTAATCCTTCGAGACCTGCTTGGTAAAATCGGCAAGGAGGGGGTATGTCAACTCCCCCAGCTCCTGGTTCACCCACGCCAGGTGGGAAAACTTGGTGTCCGTGCTGACCCCGAGGACCTGCGCACCTACCGCTGCAAATTCGCTCTCCCGCCGGGAGAACTCGAGGATCTCCGATTGTCAGATGGGGGTGAAGTCCAGCGGGTAGAAAAACAGGACAACCCACTTCCCCTCGTAGTCGGACAGCTTGATCTTCCGGAATTCCTTCCCCACGACCCCTGACAACTCGAACGCCGGCGCCGGGCTGTTCACCTGGACGGCCATGTGCGCGACTCCTTTCTGGGAACTGGTACCCGCGATCAGCATAAATCAGCCCTCAGGAATAGGGAAGGCGGGGAAATATTTTGGAAACCCCTCGGAGGAATGCCATCCCTCCCCCGTCCAAGGGTTCGGTTTCAGGACCGGATCTTAATGCAGCAGGAAGTCCATCCGCTCACCCTGCTCGCCAAGAAAGCCGTGAAGCGCCGACAGCCCGACCAGGGGGCGCCCGGAAAGCGACAGACGGGGCACGCTTCGACCGGGAAAGAGCTCGGGCGGCAGCGGGAACTCTTCCCCGGCCGCCTTGTTCAGCACCGGTTGCATGCACCGTTCCAACTCGATCTCCTTGAGCTCGTCGCAGATACGGCCGGTTTCGCGGATCGACAGCTGTTCCGGGTTGAACACCAGGTGGATGCGGGTGGCGGCGGGGTTTTCGAACAGCGTCTTCAGGTCCGCGTAGAAGGCGCCTTGTTCTTTCAGCCGGCCGAGGATCCGGTCCGTCTCCAGCTCCTTGCGCCCGAGCTGGATGCGATGCACGATCTCTTTCTTCCTCAGGATCTCCTCCCGCAAATCCTTAAGGTGCGCAAGCCATCGCAGCGACAGCCGCGGCAGCCGCAGGAACTTCATCGCCAGACCCGTGGGGGGCAAGTCCAGGACCATCACGTCGATGTCATGCTCGACCCGCCGGTAGTGCTGGAAGGCCAGGATCATGCCGTACTCCTCGATTCCGGGGGATTCGCGCAGGACATCAAGCCAGTGGTCCAGATTGAACGCCGACTGGTAGGTGTAGGCCCTCTGCACGTGGTCCTGCACCGAATGGAGGTAGCGGTCGACCCAATGGCGCTGGTCCACCTCGGCCACCCGCACCCTCTCGCCGACGGCCTGCGGCCGGCCGGAGAAGGGGCGGTCGAAGATGTCGGCCTGGTTGTGCGCCGGGTCGAGGGACAAAAGCAGCACCCGACGCCCGCGTGCGGCTAAAAAGCAGGCGGCAAGGGCGGACACGGTCGACTTGCCCGTTCCCCCCTTCCCCATGAAAAAGAAAAACCGCCGCGGATCCTCCGCGATCTCAGAGCACATTGAGGGTCGAGAAGAGTTCCGCCAACGGATCGCTGGCGGTATCCACCTTTTCCAGCATGAGAAGGAGCTCCCGCTCCATCAGCGGAAGCAGCTCAAGCGTCAGCTGCATCGGCGGGCTGGGCAGGCCGGTAAACGCCCCGAGCGTGAGCAGGGCGAAGATGTTCTCCATCTCCCGTACTTCCCACTCCAGCTTCTGGCTGGCCTCGGCGCGCGCCACCTGGTCCGCCAGCCGCCACCAGCCCCGCAGTTTCTTCCTGAGCCGCTCCCCTTTCATGTCCTGCCCCTTCGAGTGGCTACCTCGCGGTATCGGCCGCCGGTGTGGGAGTTCCTCCCAGCGTCGCGACGAACCGGAGCACACCCTCCACCACCACCCAGGCGGCGATCACGAGCACCAGGCCGTTGATGATCTGCAGCAGCACGTTTCCTTGCTTCATGTACATCCCCTGGTTGATGACGAGTGCCCAGAAGGTCATCACCACCATGAAGCACGCGGGAATGGCGGTGAGGATCCACCCCCGGCTTCCGCGCTGGAGGAGATAGAGGGTGATGACGGTCAGCACCAGGGCCGCCAGGACCTGGTTGACCGCGCCGAACAGCGGCCACAGCGTGAGCGCGCCCTTTCCGCTGGCGCCGGTGGCAAACGCCAGCATTGCCGCCGCGGCGACAGCGACGAAGGTGGCCACGTATTTGTTGCGGAAGGACTCGAAGCCGAGGCTGGTGAACAGCTCGGAGAGCACGTAGCGCTGGACGCGGGTGGCGGTGTCGAGCGTGGTCCCGGCGAAGGAGGCGACGAACACGCCCATGATGACGATGGCAATGGCATGCGGCATTCCGAAGGACTCCATCATGTTCGCCGCGCCGACAACGAAGGCACTGATCTTCGAGCCGAGGCCGGCGGCGGCGGTCCAGGAGGAGTAGTGGGCGGACCAGGCGCCAACGCCTGCCAGAGAGGCGCCCGCCTTGGTGGTGTAGCCGAGACCGATCCCGGCGCAGGTGGCAATGATCACCAGCATCGAAAGGGAGGACTCGGTCAGCATCCCGCCGTAACCGACGAACAGCGAGTCCTTCTCGTTGGCGATCTGCTTGGCGGAGGTGCCGGAGGAGACCAGCGAGTGGAAGCCGCTGATGGCGCCGCAGGCGATGGTGATGAACAGGAACGGCCACATGCTGGGGGCCGCTTCCGGGGAAGCCTGAACCGCCGGTGCGACGAACGCCATGTCGGTGGTGAACGCCGCAACGAAAACGCCCAGCACCAGCAGCCCCATGGCGATCATGAGCTGGTGGCTGTTGATGAAGTCGCGCGGTTGGAGCAATGTGGTCACCGGCAACACCGAGGCGAAGAACGCGTAGGCCAAAAGGATCAGGGTCCAGGTGCCGGTTGCCGGCATGCCGGCGATCTCCGGCATCACGATGGGAGCGTAGGCTCCCCACCAGACGGTGAGGTACATCGCCCCCACGGCCACGATCGACCAGAGGAGGACGCTGGCGCCGCGCTTGTACACCGCCCAGCCCAGCGCCATGGCGATGGGGATCTCCAGCCACACCGGCAGGACCGAGCCGGGATACATGGCGAAGATGACCGCGATCACCAGGCCGAATATGGCGGTGATGATCAGCAGTTCCAGGAAGACGATGAGGAAGAAGATGAAGCGGGTGCGGGGGTTGATGTACTTGGAGGTGAACTCCGACACCGACTTGCCCTGGTTGCGCATGGAGATGATCAGCGCGCCGAAGTCGTGCACCGCGCCCATCACGATGGAGCCGAGGAAGACCCACAGCAGCGCCGGCACCCAGCCCCAGATGACGGCGATGGCCGGCCCGACGATCGGGCCGGTCCCGGCGATGGAGGTGAAGTGGTGTCCGAAGATCACCTCCTTCTTCGTCGGGACGAAATCGACCCCGTCCTGCAGTTCCTTGGCGGGAACCTTGGCATCAGCCGCCAACTGGAAGATCTTGCTTCCGAGGTAGCGCCCGTAGAGCCGGTAGGCAAGTAGGTAGCCGACGAACGCCAACACCATGATGAATAATGCGTCCATTACCGACCTCCTTGGTTGATGTTGAGCGTGGATGGAGCGCCCAAACAACAAACCACGCGCCACGGACCCGAAAAATATGAAAAAGAGCGCATCCCTCGATCCGGATCGTCTCTCCGAAATACCGGGCTTCGCCGCCGCGACCCACCGGTTTCCACAAGGGATACTTTTTGTATACTCCTTACACATCTGGATGGCAAATCCATTTTCCGTGCAATGGAATCACCCGTACAAAATGGTACCTCCTTGGTTGATCTTCTCGCCGATTTGCGCTGCGGATTTCCGAAATGAGAGACTAGAATAGAAATGGTGGCAGTCGGGGAGCAGGGGAATCAGCGGGAAGGGAGGAGGACCGGCCATGTCTCATCGGGCACGACAGCTCCTGGACGATACGCGCAAAGCCATCGCATCCACCGAACAGCGGATTCGCCGCCACCCGTACCTGGAGGCCCTGGAGGCGCAGAGGGTGGAGAAGGGTAAGCTGTCGCTGTTCGCGGGCCAGCAGTGTCACATCATCGAGAGCGACCTCCGCAGCGTGGCGCTGATCGTGTCCCGGGCAGAGTCGCAGGCCGCGCGGGACTTTCTCGCAGGAATGCTGCAAGGGGAGCGCGCGGCTCTTACGGCCTTGTGGGCCTTCAGTCGGGCGTTGGGCCTGTCATCGGAACAGCTGCATGCGGCAGAGCCGCTCCCCGGCGCGTTCGCCTACAGCGCGTATGTGAACTGGCTCGCCACTTACGGAACGGCCGCGGAATTCGTGGGGGCCTTCCTGGTCAACCTTACGGCCTGGGGCGAAAACTGCGGCCGGATCAGCCGGGCGCTCCAGGCGGGCTACGGTCTTTCCAGGGATGACGTCGCCTTCTTCGATCTGTTTGCCAGCGCACCGCCCGGTTTCGAGGAGCAGGGCCTGTCAGTGGTGCAGGAAGGGCTGTCGCAAGGGGCGGATCCCGTGCGCATCCGGCGTGCGGCCCGCATGCTGCAAGGGTTCGAGTTGCTTTACTGGGACACGATTTGGGAGGCCACCAGAGGCTGACCCGCGATCCCCAACAGCATGATTCCAGGTGGATGCATGAATACCAAACCGAATATTGGAACCAGATATTGCAGAGTATTTAGAATTTCTTTTTATATAAGTCTACTATCTATTTTCTTATCCATTACAATTATTCTATCAATTTTAGATATAGTTATGCATCCACCATCACCTGTTCGTTTAGAAAACATGAAAGACCAAAATATGTTTTATATAAAGCATCTGGCTATGCCTTTGCTGGCGATGTTTTTTCTGATAATACACCTGATTTCCCTAATATATTTTAACATTTACCTGGCAAAAATAGTTTCCATTGTTGGCAAAAGCAGTTCATTTTATATAATTTTTAACTTTTTAACAATGCCACTTGGAAGTATTTTGGTATTTTTCAGAATTAGAAAATTAGCCATCGAAAAAGAATTTTGGCGTTAAACATAGGGAAGAACTCCTCTTTGCAGTTATTCTCTTATCGGAAATGTAGCCGACAGAATATTGGATAAATTCCCTTGAATATCCGAAACGGATAAAACAAACGTATAAACACCGGCCGTTGAAGTATCAAATGGTATCGCTTTAGAAACCCTTCCTGTCGGAGCAACATTATAATCCTTGATATCTATTAATACGTTATTTTTGACTTTCCCGCTTTCATCGTAAACCGTGAAGTACGCTTCCTTCAGGTCCAGGTCATTTTCTATAACATCGAAATGGATCCTCACTGTGACATTCCCTCCGCCCGCATCAACAACTGACGATACGGGGGAATGGGTGAACTTGGAAATTAATGGGACGCCGGGTACCAGGTCCCCGGTATCCATTCCTTTCCCACTGGTTTCATCGTTTCCATAACGAATGAAGAAAAATAATGCGAGCAAAATACTTATTATTAAGATGTTCGATAAGCCTTTTTTTTTCATCTTTCCTCTTTCCTACTACCTCTTCCATCCTTCTGTGGCGATCTACATCAGGATTGCTTTAGCAGATTAAAAATTGATTTCATGCCATGTAGATTTTGCAATAAGCATTCCTGGCAAAACACTACCCTAATATC
>DOTC01000041.1 GCA_003513855.1 Deltaproteobacteria bacterium
GCCTGAACGGAAACGAGTCTTTCTTTGGATCGTGAGAGGGATCGGACTTTTCCTGGTTCTTCTCGCGGTTTTTCTCATCCTCCTTCCTCGCCTGATCGACCGTGATCGGGTTCGGACAATGATCGCCGAGGAAGCCTCCACCGCCGTCGGGGCAACCTTGGAGATCGGGGGACTGGATCTCTCCTACTGGCCACGCCCCCGCCTTACAATTCGGGAGGTGAAAGTAAACAAACCCGGTGCGGTTACCGGATCGATCCGGACCCTGACCGTATATCCCCGGATCCCTCCCCTTCTCCGGGATAAGGTGCTGGTATCGGCCCTCCGCCTCGAGGCGCCGGAATTTACCGTAACGACCCCCGAGCATTCGGAAACCGCTTTCGCGGATCAACTGCGCTCCTTTCTGGACTCGATGGCCCGGAACGCCCCGGACCTTAGGCTCGTGCTGACGGACGGCCGGGTGGACGTGTCCGGAGGGGGGCTTCCACCGCTTTCGTTCCGCGCGATCGAGGGGACCGCTGTCCTTCCCCCGGCCGGGCCGGACCTCGATCTTTCGTGTGCCGCCACCTTGTGGGAGCGCGGCTCGGTGAAGGGGCAATTCGATGCGGAAAATCTCGCGGGCACGGGGCATATAGTCCTGAAGGGGTTCCGGCCGCACCTTCTCGACGAATATCTCTTGCCGGGGTCGGGAGCAGGGATTTCCGATTCGGACATCGATCTCGACCTCCGGGTGGAGACAAACGGTTTGGCGAAGTTGCGAACCGAGGGGGACGTCTCCTTCTCCCGCATGGCGCTGTACCGGGGGAAAAGGAAGCTGAAACTTACCGGCGGCAAGACCCAGGGGACGCTGGATCGGGATGGGGAGAAGATCACGATCGTGCTCAAGAATCTCTCCCTCGAATCCCCCCGGATCTTGCTCTCCGGGAACCTCTTCCTGGACGAAGAGGCCGGGCAGTTCCTTGCAGACGCACAGGCCCGGGAGGTTGACATCGCAATTCTGCGGGAGCATGCCATGGCCCTGGCGGGAGATGTCCCTCTCGTAAAGGAAATCTTCTCCGTCGTGCATGCCGGGACGATCCCTGTGCTCTCTTTCCACGCGGAAGGAGAATCGGCTGCCGACCTGGGGGAGCTGGAGAAGATGGAGGTCGAGGGGAGCGTTCTCGACGGAGTCGTCACCGTGGATGCAGGAGATGCAGACCTTACGATCGGAAAGATCCGGGGGGACCTGGCCCTTCGTCGAGGGTTCCTGGAGGGGAGCAACCTAGAGGGGAGGCTGGGGAAGAACAGCGCACGCCGGGGAACGATCCGGATGGGGTTCCTCGGACCCGACCCGCCGTTTCACCTGGAAATCTACGTCGCGGCGGATGTTTCCGAAGTTCCCCCCCTTCTCGGTCGGCTGATCCCGTCGGAATCTTTCCGGGAGGAGCTGTCCCATGTGGAGGATCCGAAGGGAAACGCCACGGGAAAGCTGATTCTCGGGGAAACGTTGCATTCGATCAAACCGACGGTAGATGTCGGCGCGATGAGCCTTTCCGCGAAGTACCGGCGCCTCCCCCATCCTCTGACGGTTTCCGGCGGACGGCTTGCCTACCGGGAAGGGAAGATCTCCGTGACCGGTGTGAAGGGGAAACTGGGGCAAACCGCTTTTTCGGATCTTGCCGGGGAAGTCCGGATTACGGATCCGGCCTCCCTCGAGATACGGTCGGGAACGTTCCGGCTATTTCTCGATGAACTGTATCCCTGGGCACTTACGGTGGAAAGCCTTCGCGAATCCCTCGCGAAGGTGAAGTCCGCCTCGGGAACCGTTTCGCTCTTCATACATCGCCTCGAGGGCGCGCTGCTTGCGCCGGGAGAATGGCGCTTCGACCTCGCCGGGAATGTGGAACATGTATCCCTGAAGGTCCCTTCCGTCCCCGGGACGGTCGAAGTACCCCGGGGATCCTTTCAGGCAAAGCCGGATACGTTTCGCTTCGAGAGGCTCCGTGCGAATCTTCTGGACGGCTCGGTCTCCGTCTCTGGCTTCCTCGCCGGCTACCGGACCGATGCGCGAAGCGCCGTGGTAACCGGGGGCGGGCGATTCGGTCCCGAAATGATCGGGTTCCTTTACGACCAGGGGAAGATCCCTCCCGGCTTCACCGTCCGCCCTCCTCTCGAAGCGTCAGGGGTCCGCATGGAGTTCCAAAACGACTCCCTTGTGGCCCTGGGCGGAGACTTCGTGGTCGGCGACGGTGTGAAGGGCTCGGTCGACATCTCCCGTCCTCCCGGAGAGTGGGTGGTCCGGAACCTTTCCTTGCAGGATCGGGACTCCCGCGCTTCCCTCTCCCTTCACTGGAAACCGGAATCCCTCGATCTGGCTTTCGACGGTCTCCTGAACCACGAAAGCATGAACCGGATCTTCGTCTCCGGGGGGCCTCCGGCAGGGTGGCTGAAGGGGAACTTCCGCACTTCCATCCGGCTCGACGATCCGTTGCACTCTACAGCCACCGGAACGCTGGAGGGAAAGGAGTTGCATTTCCTGCGGAGGATGAATATCCCCGTCCTTGTCGACGGCATCTCCCTGTCCGCCGATGGAAGCCGGGTCGCTATCCGGTCCGCCGAGATTACGGTCGGGGAATCGCGCGTTTCCTGCATGGGAAGGGCAACCGCCTCCCCGGACGGATTCACCATCGACATGGATGCCTCGGCTGACGGACTCGACTTGGAGAGCCTGCAGAAGGCTTTCGGAACCCCCGAGGTGAACGAAGGGTCCCCGGATACGGAAAACAGGACTGGGAAGCGCGGTTGGGACGTGCCTGTGCGCGGAACGGTGAGGCTTAAGTCAGAGTATTTCCGGTACGGCCGGCACACCGTGGAACCGGCCTCCGCCGAGATCGTTTTCGGGAAGCCAGGTGTGAGCATCTTGATCACGGATGCCGCCTACTGCGGCATCCCCTTCACCGGAACGCTCCGCCCATCCCCGGGGGAGTTGGAGTTCGAATTACGTCCGGCCGCGAAGGGACAGGACATCGAAACCTCATACACCTGCCTGCACAGGGAAAACCACAAGATGACGGGCCGGTTCGATCTCGCCGGGGAGGTTTCCGGGCATTTCCGGGAGGGCGAAAACCCGGTCCGTTCGGTCCAGGGAAACCTGGATTTTATCATCAGGGATGGTCGAATCTACAGGAACCCGGTATTATCCAGGATCCTCTCCCTCCTGAACATCACGGAGATTTTCCTGGGGAGACTCCCCGACATGTCGAAGGATGGACTGCAGTATCGCTCCTATACCGATAAGGTAGAAATCCGGAGCGGCAACGCCACGATCACGCCGGTTCTCGAAGGAACCTTGGACATGGTCGGTCACGGCCAGATCGATCTTGTCACGCTGGAAAGCGATATACAGATTCTCGTGGCGCCGACCAAGACGATGAATGCCGTGATCCGGCACATACCGGTGATCGGTTATATCCTCGGGGGGACCCTCTTCCAGATACCGGTCAAGGTCTCCGGGAATATTGAGGACCCGAAGGTCTCCCTTCTTGAACCAGCGGCGGTCGCGGAAAATCTGATGGGAATCGCGGAAAGAACGTTCCGTCTCCCCGTGAAACTGATCCGGCCTGCCCTGCCCGACGAGAGGAACGGGGACCAATGATCGCGAACCGGAGGACGTCTGTGATCATTTCCTGGGGATCGCGGCGGCGATTTCCCGGCCGAGCGTTTCGAGAGCGCGGCTCATCGCTTCCACCAGGTCTGCGGGTTCCTGCCCCTCCACCGGCTCCCGGATGTTCGACTCCCCCACGGAAAGCATTTCCCTTTCCTCCTCCCGCCAGACCGACCATCGCGCCGCGAGAAAAACCGAATTACCGACGGTGCCATCGAAGCGCAACATCTCGACCCCGACCCGGTATTCGGCCGGAATGGGATTTGCGCCCCCCCCCCACCGAAGGACGGTCACGTCGTCGGGGGCAAGGAGTACCGACAGGTTCTCCGCGAGAACCCGGGAAATGTCCTCTTCGAGAGAACCCGCCCATCGATCGAATTCGGAAAGCGTAAGCTCCCTGGGTCCCGATCGGGAAACGATCTGGGGACGGTCGAGATAATCCGGGATCGCTACCGGACCGATTGCGACGGCGACCCCCTGCCCTGCCGGGACACTCTTGGGAAGATCCCCCGGGGCGCCCATCGGGCTCAAGGTGTAAAACCGCGCCGGTTTGGAGCTGGCGCAGCCGCCCGCCGCGAACAGGCAGATCCCCAGAAATACGGCGACCAATTTTCCGCGGAAGCCTGTAATCTTCTGGTTTTTCATCCCCCTAACATATCTAAAAGATTTCTGTCCCGCAATCATATTCCGGTGGACGAGCAGGCGTATTCGGTGCCCACCATGGCCGGGATCCGTCAGAGATCCAGGAACAGCCATGGGGTCTTCGTCTTCCGATCCCGTTCGTAGCGACCGATCTCCCCTTCGATCTGGAGAGTCAGGGCGATCTCGTCGAGTCCCTTGATGAGGCACTCCTTGGGGAACGAGCCGATGTCGAACCCATACACCGCACCGTCCGGGCCGGT
>DOTC01000052.1 GCA_003513855.1 Deltaproteobacteria bacterium
CGACAACGAAGGGGTCTTCACCCGGGATCCCCACCGCTTCGCGGACGCGCAGCGGATCCCGGTGATCGGAACGATCGAAGAGGAGCTGCTGCGGGTGGCGGGCACCTTGCGGACCCAGGCCATGGGGACCGGCGGCATGACGTCGAAGCTGCTGGCGGCGCGCGTCGTCAGCGAGTCGGGCACGCCGGTGGTGATCGGGTCGGGCCTGGCGCGCCGGTCCATCGACGACATTCTCGCCGGGAAAGAGGTCGGAACGCTCGTCCTCCCCGCCGGCCGCGGACGGAGGAGCAGCCGGAAGATGTGGATCGCCTACGCGAGGCACCCGCACGGCACCATCGTCGTGGACGACGGGGCCGTCCGGGTCCTCCGGGATGGGGGGAAGAGCCTCCTGCCCGCGGGGGTGATATCCGTCCAGGGGAGATTCCGCCGGGGGGACGCCGTCTCCATCAGCGACCNNCCCCGCGGAGGTGGTGCACCGGGACGATCTCATGATCATCAACCCCCACAAGTCCCCCGAGGGGAGAAAAGGAGCCGACCCGTAGATGGCGGAGACCAGGACGACCACGACCGAGGAGATCGTTATCGGGATCTGCCGCGCGGCCCGGGAGGCCTCGGCGCGAATGGGGCGGGCAGGCACGGCCGAGAAGAACGCGGCTCTTGCCGCCATGGCCGGGGGACTGCGGGAACGTGCGCAGTGGCTCAAGGAGGAGAACCGGAGGGATCTCGAGGCGGCGGCGTCCAAGGGGCTCTCCGGGGCCATGCTCGACAGGCTCACCCTCACCGACGCACGGATCGAGCAGATGGCCGCGGGGATCGAGGAGGTCGTCGCCCTGCCCGATCCCGTCGGAGAGGTCGAGAAGATGTGGCGCCGGCCCAACGACCTCTGGGTGGGAAAGATGCGCATCCCGCTCGGCGTGATCGGGATCATCTACGAGTCGCGGCCGAACGTCACCGCCGACGCGGCCGCGCTCTGCATCAAGTCGGGCAACGCCGTCATCCTGCGGGGGGGCTCCGAGGCCATCTTCTCCAACACCGCGATCGCGNNGGATCCTCCGCGACGCGATGCTCCACGCGGACCTTCCCGCGGACGCCGTGTCGATGATCGAGCGGACGGACCGGGAGGCCATCGACCGGATGCTCGCCGCCGAGGAGTACATCGACCTCATCATCCCCCGCGGGGGAGAAGGGCTGATCCGGAGCGTGGCGGAGAAATCCCGCATTCCCGTCATCAAGCACTACAAGGGGGTCTGCCACATCTACGTCGACGAGGGCGCGGACATGGGACAGGCGGTCGCCATCTGCGTCAACGCAAAGGTCCAGCGGCCCGGGGTGTGCAACGCGATGGAGACGCTCCTGGTGCACGAGAAGGCCGCCGGGGAGTTCCTCCCCGCCGTCTCGGCGCAGCTCCGGGAAGAGGGGGTGGAGCTTCGCGGCTGCCCGCAGACCCTGTCCCTCGTGCCCTGGGCGAAGCCGGCCTCCGCGGAGGACTGGGGGACCGAGTACCTCGACCTGATCCTCGCGGTCCGGGTGGTCCCCTCGATGGACGAGGCGATCCTGCACATCCGCCGGCACGGATCGCTGCACACGGAGGCGATCCTCACGAAGGACCACGCCCGGGCCATGCGGTTCCTGCGCGACGTGGACTCCTCCCTCGTCCTCGTCAACGCATCCACCCGGTTCAACGACGGGTTCCAGCTGGGGCTCGGGGCGGAGATCGGGATCAGCACCACCAAGATCCACGCGTTCGGTCCGATGGGGCTGACCGAACTCACCACGACGAAGTTCATCGCCTTCGGGGACGGCCAGGTCCGGACGTAATTGGGGACGAACCGACCATCGGCGGCCCTGTTCGGCGGGACGTTCGACCCGTTCCACAACGGCCATCTGCGCATGGCGATCGAGGTCCGGGAGGCGCTCTCCCTTCCCCGGATCGTGCTCCTTCCCGCCCACTACCCGCCCCACAAGCCCCGTCAGCCGGTCTCCGAGGCCAGGCACCGCTTCGCCATGGCGTCCGCCGCCGTCGCGCGGCTTCCGGGGATCACGGTCTCCGACCGGGAGATCCGCCACGAGGGCCTCTCCTACTCCCTGACGACGGTGCGGGAATTCCGCCGGGCGGAGCCCGGGATCGACTGGATCTTCGTGATGGGGGCGGATTCCTTCGGGGAGATCTCCACCTGGCACCGGTACGAGGAGCTCCTCGCCGCGTGCGACATCGTCCTCCTCCCGCGGCACGGGACACCCCGCAAGCCTGCGCCTCCCGCGGGGTTGCGTATTGAAAAAGAGGAACCCCATTGCTATAGTTGGAAGGGAGAAAGCTACCGCCTCCCGGGAGGGCGAAGGCTGCTTTGCCCCGTCCTGCCGATCCTGGACATCTCTTCCCGCTCCATCCGGGAGAGGGTCCGAAGCGGGAAGAGTATCCGCGGGCTTGTCCCGCCGGAGGTGGAGGAATACATCGCCGAGCACGGCCTGTACCTCGGCGCCGGGGAGGAAGGACGGCCATAACCACACGGGATACGCTGATCCAGTGCGCAAAGCTGGCGCAGGAGAAAAAAGCCGCCGGGATCCGCGCCCTGGACGTCCGGGAGAACGCCACCTTCACCGACTACTTTCTCCTCTGTTCGGGAACGTCCGACCGGCAGGTCACCGCCGTCGCCAGCCACATCGAGGAATCGCTCAAGAAAAGGGGTGTGGTTCCGATGGGAGTGGAGGGGATCCGCGAGGGGCGGTGGGTCTTGATCGACTATAGCGATTTCGTGGTGCACATCTTCCTGGACAGCGTCCGGGATTTCTACCAGTTCGACCGGTTGTGGGGATCCTCGCCGGAAATTCCCATCCCCGCAGACCGGTAGAGTCCCGGAGGCCACCCACCCATGGCGGTTCGACTGCTCTTCCTCCTCTTCGTCGTCATCCTGGTCGCCTTTTCGTACATCTCGCTCCTGAACGGCCAGCACATCCCGTTCTTCTACTCCGCCAGCAGCCAGGTGGAGGTCACGGTCAGCGAGCTCGCCATCCTGGCCTTTTCCCTGGGCGCTGCCATGGTGATCCTCGGCACGATGGTCAAGGACGTGACGCAGGCGTCGAGGACCTGGAAGGAGAGCCGGGAGAAGCAGCGGCGGGACGCCGCCCGGGCCCGGGTCGCCAAGGCGTCGGGCCTCTTCCAGCGGGGGATCCTCGACGACGCGGCGGCGGAAGTCCAGAAGAGCCTCTCCGTCAATCCCGAGGACCGGGAGGCGCTCGACCTCCTGGCCAACGTGGAGATCGAGCGGAAGAACTACCTGGAGGCCGTCAAGGCGTTGACCCGCGTGAAGCAGATCGACCCCTCGGACATCACCGTCTACTTCCGCCTCGCGGAGCTGTCCCGGAAGATGAACGACCTGGAGAACGCGCTGTCGCTTCTCCGGACGGTCGAAACCTCCGAGGGGGAGAACCTGCGCGCCTGGGAAGGGATCCGGGACATCCACATCCTTCGGGAAGAGATGGTTCCCGCCTACGCCATGCAGAAGAAGATTTTGAAGCTCAAGGGGAAAGCCGCAACCGAGGGGGACAAGGCCCTGTTCGACGCCCTCCGGTACGAGAAGGCGGTCCGGCGCATGGCGGAGGGAAAGACCGACGACGCGGAGCGGCGCCTCCGGGAGCTCATCAAGGACAAGCCGCTCTTCACGGCGGCCTACCCCGCCCTCGCCGGGCACCTCCGGGAACGGGGGAACCTGGAGGAGGCGACGGAGACCCTGCTTGCGGGGTACCGGGCGACCCGCAATGCCGTCCTCCTGATCCGGCTCGAGGATCTGGGGGTGGAGACGGAAAGGCCGGAGGCGGTGATCGCGGTGTACCACGACCTTCTCCGGGAGTTCCCCTCCTCCTACGACGTCAATCTCTTCCTGGGGAAGTTCTACCTGAGGCTGGAGATGAACGACGAGGCGCTGGAACAGTTGTTGAAGGCGGAGCATCTGGACCCGGAGTGCGAATCCGTGAACGTCCTGCTCGCCGAGGCGCTCCGGCGGAGAGGCCGGTATGAGACCGCCTGCCATCACTACCAGCGTGCGTTCGGATACAAGCGGCGGTACCTCATCCCGTTCCGCTGCACCGGATGCGGACAGACGACCATCAAGTGGGCCCCCCGCTGCTCCTCCTGCGGGATCTGGAACGAATACGCCATGTTCCACGGCCACCCGGAACACGCCATCCCCGCCACCGCCCGGTGATCCCCGCGGCGCGCGGGGGCGCCTCCGCGCCGCCCTTACGACCGCAACCCGGGCGCTTTCCGCCGAGATCGCCCTCCTTCGAACGCTGCTTCCCCCCGCAACGCCCGACCTCTCCCCCGGGGCGGTAGACACCTGGCCCGCCTGGCGGGAAGAACAGGGGATTTCCCCCTGTCCGCAGGACCGGCCGTTCGACCTCGCCCTGTCCCTGTTCGCCTACCGGAAGGAGGTCCGGGAAGGAATCCGGGCCGCCAAGTACGCGGGCAGGAGCGACGTGGCGCACATTTTTGCAAGGATGCTCCTCGAGGCGACCCGCGGGGAATGGGCCGACCGCTTCCCGGCCGGGTTCCGGCCGACGATCGTCCCCGTACCGATCCGTCCGGCGAAATATCTGCAAAGGGGGTACAACCTCCCCGCACTGGTGGCCCTCCCCCTCGGCCGTCTTGCCGGATGGCCCTGCGACCCTCTCCTCCTGCGGAGGAGGGAGGAACTCCGTCCCCAGGCGGGTTCCTCTCTCGACGATCGGGAGGAAAATATCCGAGGTGCCTTCGCCGCCCGGCCCGGGGCGCGGGTCCCTCCCGACATTCTCCTCGTCGACGACGTATATACCTCGGGGGCGACCGTTGGCGAGTGCGCCCGCACCTTGAAAAACGCCGGGGCGGAGCATATAGTGGTCCTGACGGTGGCGCGCGCCATTCTTTGAGTCACCCGACGCCCATCCCGCCCCACGCAACCAGTAAGGGAGACCGGATGAAATCGCCCTTTCGGGCCGCCGCCCTTCAGTTTCCCGTCGAGATGGGAAACGTCGAAGCGAACGTCTCCCGGGCCTTCGCCCTCCTCCGGGATGCCGTCGCGGGGGGGGCGGTCCTGTGCGTCCTCCCGGAGATGTGGAGCACGGGATTCTCCTACGGCAACCTGCGGGCGCTGTGCGGGACGACCCCCGGTCTCCTGGTCGATCTGCGCCGCTTCGCGGCCGACCGGCGCGTCGTGATCGCCGGCTCGCTTCCCGAGCGGTCGGGAAGGTTTGTGTACAACACGCTGTACGTCATCGACTCGACGGGGGCGATCACGGGGGAGTACAGGAAAGCCCACCTGTTCTCCCCTTCGGGGGAGCACNNTCGGGCCGCAGATCTGCTACGACATCCGGTTCCCCGAGCTGTCCCGGAAATACGTTTCCGAAGGGGCGACCCTGTTCTGCGTGCCCGCGCAATGGCCCGCCGCCCGCAAGGCCCACTGGGACCTGCTCACCGTGGCGCGCGCCGTGGAGAACCAGCTCTTCGTGGTGGCGGCCAACGCGGTCGGGAGGTCGGGCGATTTCACCTACGCCGGCGGGTCGGTCATCGCCTCCCCGTGGGGAGAGCGGCTCGCCCAGGGAGGGGAGGACGAAGGCATCGTGTCCGCGAAGATCGACCCCGCCATGGTCGACGAGGCAAGAAGGAGGATCCCGTGCGCAAAGGACCGGAACGTTCGCGCCTACCGGAAGACCCGGCCAAAAAGATAATCCCCCGCAAGGCGGTCCGCGCCGCCCTTGCCCGATTGCGCCGGCAGGGAAGGACGATCGTCTTCACCAACGGGTGCTTCGACATCCTGCACGCCGGGCACGCGCGGTACCTGCGGGAGGCGGCCGCTCTCGGCGACGTTCTCGTGGTGGGCGTGAACGGCGACGCGTCCGTGCGGCGCCTGAAAGGGGAAGGACGCCCCGTCCAGCCCGCCCGGGACCGCGCCTACCTTCTGGCGTCGCTCGCCTGCGTCTCCTGCGTCGTCGTCTTCTCCGAGGACACCCCGGCGGCCCTGATCGAGCAGGTGGTCCCGCACGTGCTCGTCAAGGGGGAGGACTGGAAGGGAAAAGAGATCGTCGGGTCCGGGTTCGTCCGGTCCCGGGGGGGAACCGTCCGGACCATCCGGCTCCTTCCCGGACGATCCACCACGTCCATCCTCCGCCGCGCGCGGGCGAATCCCTGAATTCGGCGACGGGCTGACGTGAGGGGGGATCCGGGCCCGCGCGTCAGCGGCGGGCGGAGGCGATCTTCCTGAGCGCGGCGAGAAATCCGGAGATCTCCCTGCGCGTGTTGAACGGGCCGGGGCTCACGCGCACCGTGCCTTCCGGGAACGTGCCGAGCGTCCGGTGGGAGTTGGGAGAGCAGTGCAGCCCGGCCCGCACGAGGATCCCGAACGTCTTTTCTAACCGCATCCCGACCACGCCGGGGTCCGTCCCCTCCACCAGGAAGGAAACGAGCGAAACGCGCCGTGACGGATCGCGTGGTCCGAAGACCGTCACGCCCGGGATCCGCTCCATCCCGGAGAGGAGATCGTCCAGCAGCTCCTTTTCCTTCCGGCGCACGGTCTCCACCCCCCTGCGCAGCAGCCAGGCGAGCGAAACGGCAAGTCCCGCGATCCCCACGCTGTTCTGGGTGCCGGACTCGAGGGCGTCCGGGAAGAAGTCGGGCTGGTGGTCCGACTCGGAGCGGCTGCCCGTCCCTCCCTCGATCAGCGGCACGAGCGGGACGCCTTCCCGGACGTAGAGAAACCCCGTCCCCTGCGGGCCCAGGAGGGCCTTGTGCCCCGTAGCCGCCAGCATATCCACCGGGATGTCGGAGAGGGAGAAGGGGATCGATCCCGCGCTCTGGGCGGCGTCCACCAGGGTGAATGCCCCCGCCCTGCGGGCCGCGCGCGCGATCTTTGCGACGGGCTGGATGGCGCCGGTCACGTTCGACGCGTGGACGACGGCGACCAGCCGGGTTTTTTTCCGGATGGCGGCGGCGACCGACCCCGCATCCACGACCCCGCCGGGGCCCGCGGGGACCACCGTCACGGAGACGCCCCCCTCCTCCATCCGCCGCAGCGGGCGCATCACCGAGTTGTGCTCCAGGGAGGTCGTCACCGCGTGATCGCCCGGACGCAGGATCCCCTTGATCGCCTGGTTGAGAGCCTCGGTGGCATTTCCCGCGAACACGAACCGCGAGCTGTCCCGCACGCCGAACAGCGCGGCCAGCCGTTCCCGGGCGACGAAGAGGTCGCGGGCCGACCGGATGGAGAGGGCGTGTCCCGAGCGCCCCGGATTCCCCGCGCGCCGGATCGCCCCGGCCACGGACTCCGAGACCCCTTTGGGTTTGGGCAGAGAGGTTGCCGCGTTGTCGAGGTAGACGAATGAACGCGGATCGGGCAGTTTACGACTCCGTGGGGATCTGAAGGACGCGGCCGCTGCGCAGGGACTCCCGGGGATGGATGTTGTTCCGGTCGGCGAGCTGGTTCACCGTGACGCCGTGGCGCCTGGCGATCGACCAGAGCGTCTCCCCGCTGCGGACGACGTGACGGGAACCGTCCCCGGAGCGCGAGACGCCGCCCGGGATCCGGATGACGGAGCCGGCCCGGAGGGTGCCGGTGGTCTTCATCCTGTTCGCCCGCGCCAGCGCCTGAATGCTCACGCCCGACCTTCTGGCGATCTTCCACAGGCTGTCGCCCTTTCGCACCCGGACCCTCTGCCCCCGCCGATACCCCTCGTCCACCCGCATGTGCGCCATCCGGAGCTGGTCGGGGGACACCTTCGTTCCGGGAACCGACTCCTCCCCGGAAAGACCGGTCACCGGGATGATCAGCTTGGAAACCCGGTGGAGGGAGTCGCTCCGCAGCCCGTTCATCTCTTTCATGGAGGAAGGCGGCGTGTTGTATTGGCTTGCAAGGGAGTCGAGCGTCTCGTTCTTCCCCACCTTGTGGAGGAGGAAGGTGACCCTGGCTGCCGTTTGGATCTCCTCCATCCGTTCCGCGGCGACCGGGCCGAACCCCTTGGGAACGCGGACTTCGACCATCTCCGCTTCGGGAGGAGTGCAGAAGCGCCTGAGCTGCGGGTTCAATTCCTTCAGGGATTCGACGGGGACCCCGATCAGGCTCCCCATCGCGGCAAGATCGGTTCCCCCGGGGACGACCACCTTGTCGAACTCGAGCGGCTCTTCGTACTGGACGTCCCCGAAGCCGTACTTCTCCGGATTCTTCGCGATCGTGAGGGCCGCGAGCATCTTGGGAACGTAATCCTTCGTCTCCCGGGCGAGGTACCGGTAGCGGATGAGCGTTCCGAAATCGTCCGTCTTGTAGCGGGAAACGGCCCGCTGGATCTTGCCTTCGCCGCAGTTGTAGGCCGCCGCGGCAAGGGGCCACGAATCGAACATGCCGTACAGGTCCTTCAGGTAGGCGGCCGCCGCGTGCGTCGATTTCTCGTAATCCCTGCGCTCGTCGACCCACCAGTTCACCTGGAGGCCGTACCGGCGTCCGGTCCCCGGGATGAACTGCCAGGGGCCCGCCGCCCGCGCGACCGAGTAGGCCTTCGGGGAGAACCCGCTTTCGATCAGGGCAAGATAGACGAGATCGCCCGGCATCCCGTACTTCGCCAATATCGCGCGCATCATGTCCGAGTAC
>DOTC01000099.1:0-8399 GCA_003513855.1 Deltaproteobacteria bacterium
CTCGTCGGGACGGGCCTGCTCCTGGTGGGGTTCGCCTTCAAGGTGTCGCTGGTCCCCTTCCACATGTGGACTCCGGACGCGTACGAGGGCGCCCCGACGGTGGTCACCGCCTTCATGTCCGCCGCGGTCAAGGCGGCCGCCTTCGCCGCGCTCATCCGGGTCCTCCTGGTGGCCCTCCCCGGCATGCAGCCCGTCCTGTGGAAGGTCCTCTGGGCCCTGGCCGTGCTGACGATGACCGTGGGGAACCTCTCGGCGCTCGTGCAGGACAACGTGAAACGGCTGCTNNGCCTACTCCTCGATCGCCCACGCCGGGTACGTCCTGGTCGGTCTCGTCTCCGGCGACGTCCTCGGCGGGCAGGCCTCCCTGTTCTACCTGCTGGTGTACGCCTTCATGAACATGGGCGCGTTCGGCGTCGTGATGCTCATCGCCCGGAAGGAGGACGAGGGGTATGACATCGCGCACCTGAGGGGGATCGGCTTCCGGTATCCGGCGCTGGGGGCCCTGCTCACCCTCTTCCTGGTCTCCCTCGGCGGGATCCCCCCGACGGCCGGGTTCGTCGGGAAGTTCTACCTCTTCAGCGCCGCGGTGAAAAACGGCTACATCTGGCTGGCGGTCATCGGGGTGCTCAACAGCGCCGCCTCCATCTACTACTACCTGCGGCTGGTCGTCGCCATGTACATGGTCCCGGCGGAGGGCGAGGTGCCGGTCCCCCGCCCGCCGCGCATCCTCTTCTCGATGGCCCTGTGCGCCTCCGCGGCCGTCGTGGTCGTCCTGGGGGTCCTCCCCCGCTCCGTGCTCGAGATCGCCGAGCGCTCCGTCCTCTCCATGCTCATGTAACTCGCCAAATCGGGGACGTTCTTAAACTTTTTTATCCCTGCGTCCATACAGGGAGGGTGATCTCGATCTCCAGCCCCCCCCCGGCAGCGTTGGCAGCGGCGATCCTGCCGCTGTGCAGTTTCACGGCGCGCTCCGATATGGCCAGCCCCAGTCCTGTTCCTCCCGTTTCCCGGTCCCGGGCGTCGGCCACCCGGTAAAAGGGACGGAACAGGTGGGGAAGGGCATTCTCCGGAACACCCCGGCCGTGGTCGCGGACGGCGATGACGGCATGCCGTTCGCCCCGATCCTGCCGCGAGCCCAACGTGATCTCCACTGCGGACCCTTCCGCGGTATAGTGCGCCGCGTTGCGCACGACGTTTTCGATCGCCCGGCGAAGCATCTCCCGGGATCCGGGAACCAGGACGTGCTCGCTTCGAACCACCGTTACCGCACGTCTGCGGTTTTTCGCTTCGTAGTCGGCATCCCTTGCGATCTCCTGCACCAGGGTGTCCAGGTCGATCGGCTCCTTGTCCCATCGCCCCGCTCCGCTTTCGAGCTTGGTGATCGTCAGCAGCTGGCCGATCAGGTCGTTGAGGCGCTTCGTTTCCCGCTCGATCCTGTCCAGGGGGGCGCCGGCCTCCGACCCCGACTTCTGGCGGGCCAGTTCCAGGGCGACGTTGAGCCGGGCCAGGGGAGACCGCAATTCGTGGGAGATGTCGCGAAGCAACTGCTGCTGGTTGTCCAGCAGGCCCTGGATCCGTTCGGCCATGCCGTCGAAGTCGCGTCCCAGGTCGGCGATCTCGTCTCTTCGCCCGCTGTCTCCCAGGCCGACCCGGGCCGTCAGGTCGCCGCCCGCAAGCTGTTGCGTCGCTTTCCGCAATTTGCGGACGGGGCCGGTCAGGTGCCAGGCGAGCCCGTAGCAGACGAATCCGCTGACGAGAAGGGTGACGAACGTCCGCGTCCCGAGATCGCGGGTGAATCGATCGATCGGTCCGAACCGCCGCCCCGGCCCGCCCGGGAATTCTCCCACGATGACGTAGCGCCGCCCTTCCGGCCCGAGCACCGGCTGTGCGAGGAGGAAGGGATCTCTCCGGGAACCGAACTCGGGCTTGCCGCTTGCCTTGGTCCGTTCGGCCAGCTCCCGCACCGCCGGCGGGGCCTTCCGCCGGGAGACGGGTTCCTCTTGTGCGGGAAAAAGAAACGTGCGGATCCCCTCGGAACGCTCCACGCGCGCAGAGAATGCATCGAGGGCGGCGGGACCGTTGCGCTCCATGATCTCGGCGGCGGCCTGCCCGTAGAGAGCCAGCGTCTGGCCGATCAGCTGGCGCCGCTGTTCGAACAAACGATGCCGGTGTTCCGCCACGGGGCCGGACCGGGTGGTGACCGCCAGGAGAAAAAGAACCAGCCCGGACAGCATGATCGCCAGCCAGAACCAGAAGAAGATTTTCACGAAAAGGCTTCGCATGCGCGTCCCCCAGAAAAAAATCGCTTATCGCCCGGGAGTCCCTTTTCCTGCCTGTTCCGGCGGGAGCGCGTACAGGTACCCGATGCCGCGCACCGTCCGGATCCGCTCCGTTTTGCCGACGTGGTGGCCAAGCTTCCTGCGCAGGCTGCTTACGTGCACGTCGATGCTGCGGTCGTAGGGGGAGAGTCTGCGCCCCAGCACCTTTTTGACCAGTTCCTCGCGCGTCACCACGCTTCCCGCCGTCCGCAGGAAGGCCTCCAGCAGGGAGAATTCCACCGACGTCAGCTCCACCGCCCTGCCTGCCCTGCTCACCCCCCGCGTGCCCGTATCCAGTTCGATATCGCCGACGACCAGCCGCTCATGCGGTATCGGCCCCGCCGGCTCTCCCGGTTTCGGCTCGGCCCGTCGCTGGATGGCGCGGATCCGCGCCACCAGTTCCCGGGGATTGAAGGGCTTCGGCAGGTAGTCGTCGGCGCCCATCTCCAGCCCCACGATTCGGTCCACGTCATCCCCACGGGCCGTCAGCATCAGCACCGGGATGCCGGAGCCGGCCCGGATCCTGCGCAGCACGTCGAATCCGCTGATGCCCGGCAGCATCACATCGAGCACCACCATCGCATGCTCTCCCGAAAGAGCCCTGTTCGCTCCCTGCTCGCCTTCGTGGACCGTCTCGACCTCGAACCCCTCGGGGGTCAGGTAATCCGTGAGCAGTTCGCACAGTTCGATATCGTCGTCGATCACCAGGAGGCGGTTCATCGTCCTTTCCCGTTCTTCATCGGTTCTGGATGACACTCTATCCCAAAGTCGCTTCCTGGCGCTGTAAAGAAATGTAAAGGATGCGCCCCACGGGATTACAAAACTTTACCTGTCTTTTCGGACTCTTAACCCTCTCTTGACGTCTATATCGGTATCATCGGGAACAGGATGAGCCGCGGGAAAAGGTCCCCCGGCAACCACAGGAAAAGGAGGACGTGAGATGAAAAGCGGAATTCTTATCGGTGCCCTTTGCCTGACGATGGTGATCGGGGTCAGCGTCCTGGCCGTGGCCAAGGCGCCGCCGGACGGCTCCGGATCGCTAGTGAGGGAGGAAGGGCCTCCGCAGGCGGGATGGGGCGAAGGGAAGGGACGGCATCGGGGTCATCGACTGGAAATGATGGCCGTGGTCCTCGATCTGACGGACGAGCAGCGGACGCAGATCAAGGAGATCGTCGCCGCCGAGCGGGAAGCGACGAAACCGCTGGTGCGCCAGCTCAGGGAGAAACATCGGGAGCTGCGGGCGGCAACGGCAAGCGGCGCCTTTGACGAGGCCGCCGTGCGGAGTCTCGCGGCCGGCCAGGCGGGAACGTTCACCGAGCTGATCGTGGCCAAGGCGCGGGTGCAAAGCAAGATCTTCGCCGTCCTGACGCCGGAGCAGCAGGCAAAGGCGGAGAAGATCCGCCCCCTGTGGGAAGGCCGGAGGGGCCACCGCAGGGGATTCGGAGGATTCCACGAATAGCCGGATGTCGGGAACGGAACCCTCGAAGGCCATCCTCCGGAGAGGGGATGGCCTTTATTTCTTTTCCGGGAAGATCGGCCCTCCCGGAACAGGGACCGGAAGGAGTGCATCCGTGGTATAGAAGGGAGGAAAGCCGGAAACGAGGAGGTACAGGCGATGAAGGTGCTGGTGGTTTTCTATTCCATGTACGGCCATGTCTACAAAATGGCGGAGGCCATCGCGGAAGGGGCGAAGGAAGTCCAGGGTGCGGACGTTGTCCTGCGGCGCGTGCCGGAGACCTTGCCGCAGGAGGTGCTGCAGAAGATGGGGGCGGTGGAGCCCCAGAAGGCGTTTGCCCACGTGCCGGTCTGCACGGTGGCCGAACTGGGTGAGGCGGACGCGATCCTCTTCGGCACCCCCACCCGGTACGGGAACATGTGCGGGCAGATGCGCCAGTTCCTCGATGCCACGGGCCAGCTCTGGGTGAAGGGCGCGCTCGTCGGCAAGGTCGGCAGCGTGTTCGCCAGCTCGAATACCCAGCACGGCGGGCAGGAGTCGACGATCCTGAGTTTCCACAACACCCTGCTGCACCAGGGGATGATCATCGTGGGGCTGCCGTACGCTTTCCAGGGACAGATGCGCATGGACGAGATCACCGGCGGATCCCCCTACGGGGCGTCCACGATCGCCGGCTCCAAGGGAGAAAGGATGCCGAGCGAGAACGAACTGGCCGCGGCGCGTTTCCAGGGGAAGCACGCGGCCTCCATCGCCGCGAAGCTGGCCGGATAGCCGAACGGGCTCGACCGCGCCTCCCATCAGGGGTCGGCGGGGCGGGCATCCCGGGCCGCGGCAAGCAGGGCTTCCGCGGGAACGGCGCCCACCAGAATCCGCTTTCCGATGAGAAAGGTGGGAACCCCAGTGATTCCCAACTGCGCGGCGGCGGCCTGGTTCGCGCTCAGCATCTCCCCGTAGGCCGGATCTCCCCAGGCGCGATCGACGACGGCGGGAGGGACCCCGGCCTCCTCCGCCAGCTTCCGGAGGACGGAGTCTTCGCCGATGTTTCGCCCCTCTCCGAAGAATGCCGCGAAAAGCTTCTCGTTGAGGGCGCAGAACACTTCCGGCCCTTCCTCCTTCGCCGCCTCGGCGAGAAGCAGCGCCTTGCGGGAATTCGTCGTGATCTCCCGTTCGGCGAGGGGGATCTTCTCCTCGCGCGCCATCCGGGAGAGGTTCTCCATCATCTGCCGCCACTGTTCCGGCGGGTACCCCAGTTCCGAAACCGGCATCCCTTCGGACGGCGTGTCCGGGTGGATCTCGAGGAGCCGCCAGTCCACGTTCAGGTCGTAATGCTCCGCAAGCCGTGCCAGTCGCCTGTCCCCTATGTAGCAGAACGGGCAGATGTAATCAGAGAACACGGTGACCGGGAGTTCCGGCTTTGCCATAACGTAGCCCCCCCTTCCGATTGCGTCACCCCTGCACGTGTGTTTGATATCGCGGGTTGCAGGGGGGATTCGTCACCGGGGCCATCGAAGCGGGAGGAACCGGGGGACTTTCTTCTGGTAATTCCGATACTCCTCCCCGAATTTGCGGACCATCCGGCGTTCCTCGAAGAATGTCCCGACGTAGAAATAGAGAACGATCACGACCGTGGAGACGAAGGTGTTGCGGCTCTGCACGGGGTGGAAGGCGAGGATCACGGAGATGCCGAGATAGAGCGGGTGGCGGACGACCCCGTACGCCTTGTGCGCGAAGAGGCGATCGTTCCGGCCCGGTTCCGCCGGCTCCCCCCTCCCGTGCCGTTTCCACTGGCGGAACCCGACGAATTCAAGGAGGTCCCAGGGAGTCCAGAAAAGAAGGGCGACGCCGCACAGCTGGACGGCGTGAAAGAGAAGCCGGCCCGCGCCTTCCAGCCGGTAGAGGGGGCGGTCCTGCAGCGAGTGCAGGTAGAGGAGGAGCAGGAGGAAGGCACAGACGGAATACGCGGTGAAGAGAAGGCGGTGGTACCCGTCGTACGCGCGCGACCCCATCCACCGGCGGGCCAGCCGTTCGTACCCTTCCGAAACGGTCAGGCTGTGAAAGACCGCAAACGCCGTCCACGCAACGATCACGCGCAGTACGTCCAAGCAAACCTCCCGACGCAGACAGCTCTTCCTGCCACTATAGCACCGGAGGGGCCGTGAAAGACTCGCACTGGCTCCTTCGCCCCGGCTATACTGGGCCGATGGTGTGCCCTTTCTGCAGGATATCCTCCATGCGCCGGGTGGTTGCGGGGGAGAAGGAGATCGACCGGTGCCTTGCCTGCAGCGCCCTGTGGTTCGACTACGGGGAGGTCCGCGAGCTCACGGAAGGCCGCCTGGCGGCGGACGCCGGGGAGGAAACGCCGCACGACGCAGCGGAGGGACTCCTTCGAAAGATGCACCGGAGGGCGGCGTCGCTCTCCTGTCCGCGGTGCGGCGGGGGAATGGGGGCGATCGACTTCCAGACGACGGGGATTGCGGTCATCCGCTGCCGGGATTGCCACGGGTATCTCGCGACGCGCCGGTCCGCCGCGGCGATTTCCGCGAAATTCCGGTTTGCCCGGGAGCACGGGGAAACATACGCCCGGCTGGGGGAGTCGCTCGCCGGGGCGACGAAGCGCCGGATGGAGCTTGCGCACGGACCCGCCATGCGCGCGTCGGATGTGCAGATCCCCCTTCCGGTCGTGGTGCCGCTAGGGGACGACGGGCCGGCGGTCACCTCGTTTCCCGTCGCGACCTGGCTGCTGATCGGGCTCACCCTGGGCGTCTATCTGTTCGCCCGGATGGGCGGGGGGCCGATCGCGCTCCCCGGGGGCCTTCCCGGTCTGCCTTCGGGGGCGGGATTCCAGACCGTTTCCCTGATGGACCTCCTCTTCTCCCCGTTTCTGCACGCGGGGATCGTCCCGCTCGCCGCCGGGGCCCTCTTTCTGATCGTCCTGGCCGACAACGTCGAGGACCGGATGGGGTGGCTGCCCTTTCTTCTCCTGTATCTGGCGTGCGGTGCCTTCGCGGGGACGGCCCACATCCTCTGGGGCAAGCCGGGGGGGTATGCGGCCCTCGGTTCGGCGGGCGCGGTCGCGGGAATCCTTGGCGCCTACCTCGTCTTCTTCCCCGAGGTCTCCGTGCGGATGTACGGGATCGGAAAAATAACGACCGTTCCGGCATATATGTTCGCATGTGCCTGGGTGGCGGCCGCGTTTCTCATCGGGCCGGGCCCCTTCACGAACCTGCTCAATCCTTCGCCCCTCTCCCTGGCAGGGAACCTTGCGGGTTTCGGGGCGGGGGTGATGTTTGCGTCCTTCTGGCGGGCCCGGGAATATATACCGGCCGACAATTCCGGCCCGGTTGGCTGACCTACTTCCCCTTCCTTAGCATTCTCTTGTCGCCCACGCGTAGCGTCACCTTCGACAGGTCGAAATGCTCCAGGAGCGGGATGACGTATTTGCGGGAGATTCCCCCGGCCAGCCCCTTGAACTCCGGGACGGTGATCTCCCCTTTCTTCTCGAGGTAGGCGACGAGCTTCTCCTTCAGGCCTCCGATCGCGCCCGGGTCGAAGTGGAGATCCTTGACGCGCACGACCGCGCCGCCCTTGACGAGCGCCTCGAGTGTTTTGTCGAACTCCTTTTTGTCCCCGGGGCGCAGGGAATCGGCGAGTTCGGCCTTCGAGAGGGCGGCCAGGCCTGTTTCGCGGATCTTCCCCGCGATCGCCCTGGCAAGGGGCGACGAAAGCTCCACGGCCCGCGGCTTTTTCGCGGGAAGGAAGTGGATCTCCCCTGCCTGCCCCGCCTCCGGACGGGCGGCAAGAGCGAGCGCCGCGAGTTCCGGGTCGGTCCCGCCGGGGATCTGGGCGGCGATCTCCTCGCGCGGGAACCCCTCCCGGTCCGGGAAGCGTTCGTGCAGCGACGCGAGGGCACGGACGCACTCCTTTCCCGTTTCTTCCAACACGACGCCGTGCCAGTAGCGGTTTCCCGCGGCGTTGACCCGGATCCGCCCCGAAGAGACGAGACGCCCGATCTGGTCCTGCGCCGCGGGAAGGGCTACACCTGCGATGACGGCTGCCTCCTTTGCGCCGAGCCCCTTCCTCCCGGCCTCCTCCACGGCGGCCGGGAGACGGACCGAAAGGTCGGGGGACGCCAGGTCGACCAGCGCCTGCGGGACCGCCTTCCCCATCCCCCTGCGGAAGGGAGGGTAGGGATTCAGGACCCTGCCGCCGCCGATGGTGTACCCGAAGTTCTCGAGGGGAGAGAAACCGCGCAGGATGAACCGGTCCCCCCCCATGAGGACGATCTCCTCGTCGAGGTCGATCCGCGCGTACGNNGGCCGGGCGGCCAGCGGAACGTATTCGAGGAACGCGTCGACTTCCTTCGTCGGGGTGAAGATCCCCGGGTGGCACAGCACCGACCCGCGGGGGACGCTCTCCTGCTCCACCCCCTGCAAGTTCACCGCGGTGCGCGTTCCCGCCGAGGAGGTTTCCGCCTGTCCCCCGTGGACCTGCAGCCCCCGGACGCGGGCGACCGGTCCTGTGGGGAGGACCTGGACCTCCTCCCCCGTCCGGACGCTTCCCCCCGTGATCGTGCCGGTCACCACCGTCCCGAACCCCTTCATGGAGAAGGACCGGTCGACGGGGAG
>DOTC01000099.1:8442-9454 GCA_003513855.1 Deltaproteobacteria bacterium
CGTCCGGACGAACTTCTCGTGCCCCGGGACGTCGATGATCCCCGCGAGGGTCCCGGAGGGGAGGAGGAGGTGAGCGAACCCCAGCTCGATCGTGATCCCCCGCTCCTTCTCCTCCTTGAGCCGGTCCGGGTCGATCCCGGTGAGCGCGCGCACGAGGGCGCTTTTCCCGTGGTCGATGTGTCCGGCCGTCCCGACAATCACCTTTTTCGACATACGCCTANNATCGAGGACCGGATCGACCTGCACGCCTTTTCCCCGAAGGAGGTCGTCTCCGTGGTGGAGGAGTATCTGGAGGAGGCGGCAAAACGGGGACTTCGGCAGGTCCGGATCATCCACGGCCGGGGAACGGGCACCCAGAGGCGCATGGTCCGCCAGGCTCTTGCGCGCCACCCGCGGGTGGAGACGTTCGGGGACGCCCCGCCCGAGGCCGGCGGGTGGGGAGCCACCCTTGTGCTGCTGCGCGTTCCTTAGGGAGAGCTCTATTTCCGGAGGGTGATCTCGATCCGGTCGACGGACTTGACGACGGTGCGGTCCTTCTTCACGACCGGATCGCCGTCGAGCGATTTCCTCACGAAGGCAAGCGCGGTCGCGTGAAGCGGGGACGCAGGCTTGTCGGGGAGCCGGTAATCGATCCACAGCCCGTCCTTCTTCGAATCGACCAGACCGGCCTCGGAAAGCGTTTTCAGGTGATGCGACACGTTGGGCTGCGACCCCTTGAGCACGTGCTGGATCTCGCATACGCACAGGGGGCGCGCCTCCAGCATCTTCAGGATGCGCAGACGCGTCTCGTCCGACAGGGCCTTGAACAGTTTGGTCGCGGTTTTCAAAAGAATCCCCCCCCGGATGGTAGTATAAGATAATCGTTGTTGCCGGTCCTGGTCAAGCAGAGCGATAAAGAAACAGGACGGACAAAACGCGAGGGAGAAGCATGGGGAAGGGAACCGAGGCACGATCCCCCCGGGGGGAGCGGAAGAAGGTCCTGTTCCTGTGCACCGGGAACTCCTGCCGCAGC
>DOTC01000152.1 GCA_003513855.1 Deltaproteobacteria bacterium
CGGGAACCTTCTCGGCGAGGCCATGGCGGGAAATGGCCTGCTCTTCAACAGGGAGGATGGCGTGGAGGCTGCCTGGCGCGTTGTGGAGCCGATCCTGGGTTCGCCGGAGCCTCCCCACGAGTACGAGCCAGGGACATGGGGGCCGATCGAGGCGAACGATCTGATCGCATCCCATGGCGGCTGGGAAGATCCGAAAGGAGTCGCATGATGAATCCCATCTCTCCCGAAAGGTTCGACGCCGTGCTGTTCGACCTGGACGGCGTCCTCACGGCGACCGCGAAGGTGCATGCCGCGTGCTGGAAAAGGCTGTTCGACGAGTTCCTCGAGGAAAGGGGCAAAGACACGGGCGAACCCCTGAAGCCGTTCGACATCGGAGAGGACTACAAACTGTACGTGGACGGGAAGCTTCGATATGAAGGTGTGCGAAGTTTTCTCGGGTCACGCGGGATCGACCTTCCGGAAGGGATCCCGGACGATCCTCCCGGCAACAGGACGGTATGCGGACTGGGGAACCGGAAGGATGCGATGGTTCATGAAGTGCTCGAGGCGGAAGGGGTCGACGTCTACGAAGGGAGCGTGAGGCTGGTCGAACAGGTCCGCAGTCGGGGGATCCGGACCGCCGTCGTGTCGGCGAGCAAGAACTGCAAGGCAGTGCTCGAAGCGGGTCGGA
This sequence comes from Deltaproteobacteria bacterium, assembly GCA_003513855.1. Taxonomy (GTDB): domain Bacteria; phylum Desulfobacterota; class Deferrimicrobia; order Deferrimicrobiales; family Deferrimicrobiaceae; genus CSP1-8. The sequence goes on from DOTC01000152.1 coordinate 671, forward strand.
TATCGGATCTCTTTGACCAGGTGGTGGACGGCGAGGTTGCCGAGCGGCTCCGGCTCCCCGGAAAACCCGAACCGGATACGTATCTGAAGGCGGCGGAACGGCTGGGCGTCTTTCCCGAACGGGCCGTGGTCGTTGAGGATGCCATCTCCGGGGTTCAGGCCGGACGCGCCGGCGGATTCGGGCTGGTGATCGGCGTGGACCGGAAAGGCGACCCCGAATCCCTCAGGCAGGGCGGAGCCGACATCGTCGTCGGGGATCTGAGCGAACTCGTCTGACATTCCGTCGGGAGGTGACCGGACAATGATCTACGAGGAGCGGATCAGCCAGCCGGAGTACATCTATCCGAAGGACGAATGGCGGCTTGTGGAAACCCGGTTCGCGCCCTCTTTTCTGGAAGCCGCCGAGACCCTTTTCTCCACGGCCAACGGGTATTTCGGCATTCGGGGCAGCTTCGAGGAAGGGGCGCCCGCCTACGTGAACGGCACGTACATCAACGCGTTCTACGAATCGTGGCCGATCGTCTATCCGGAAAAGGCGTACGGGTTCGCCAAGACGGGGCAGAGCATCGTGAACGTGCCCGACGCCAAGATGATCCGGCTGTACGTCGACGACGAGCCCTTCTACCTGCCCACGGCAAACCTGTTGGGGTTCGAGCGGAGCCTCGATATGAGGCAGGGCACGCTCGACCGGAAGGTCAAGTGGGAAATGCCGTCCGGGAAACAGATTTCGGTGGAGACCCGCAGGCTCGTCTCGTTCCGCCACCGGCATCTCGCCGCCATTTCCTATGAAGTGACGGTACTGAATGCGGAGGCGCCCGTCGTGATTTCGTCCGAGATGGTCCTTCACGAGAACCAGCAGGAGGGCGACGACGATCCCCGCAGGGGGCGGTCGTTCCGCGGGAGAGTCCTCTCGACCGTGGACCGCCAGTCCCGTGACGGCCGCATCGTTTGGGGTCTCCGGACACAGCACAGCAAAATGGCGCTGGCTTCGGGCGTCGATCATGTGATCCAGACGGAATGCCCTCATTCGCGGACGGTGGAACACCAGAACGGATCGGGAAAAGTCGTATATTCGATCGACGCAAAACCCGGAATGCCGATAAAACTTATCAAATACATAACATATCATACCTCAAGAAGTGCTTTACCTTCAGAGCTGTTGGGTCGGGCCGGACGGACGCTCGATCGCGCGATCGCCCACGGGTTCGAGGATCTCCTGAAGTCGCAACGGGCGTTCATGGACGGGTTCTGGCACCGCAGCGACATGGAGGTGCGGGGCGATCCGGAACTTCAGCAGATCATCCGCTTCAACCTGTTTCAGATCTGCCAGGCGACGGCCAGGGCGGAAGGAGCCGGCATCCCTGCCAAAGGATTGACCGGCGAGGGGTACGAGGGGCACTATTTTTGGGATGCGGAGATCTACGTCCTGCCGTTCCTGATCTTCACGGAGCCCCGCATTGCCAAGAACATGCTTCTTTTCCGGTACAGCATGCTGGACAAGGCGAGGCAGCGGGCCCGGGAGGTGAACCAGAAAGGGGCGCTGTTTCCCTGGAGAACGATCAACGGGGATGAGGCTTCGGCCTACTACGCCGCCGGGACGGCCCAGTATCACATCAACGCGGACATCATGCATGCGCTGAAAAAGTACGTCGACGCGACGGGAGACGAGGAGTTCCTGTACCGTGAAGGGGCGGAGATGCTGGTGGAGACCGCCCGGCTCTGGCTGGACCTCGGGTTCTTTTCGGAATCCAGGGGAGGTCAGTTCTGCATCAACGGCGTGACCGGTCCGGACGAGTACAACACGGTCGTCAACAACAACGCATTCACCAACCTGATGGCCAGGAACAATCTCCTGTATGCAGCGGAAACGGTGGAGCGGCTTCGGGAGAAGAACCCCGGGATCTTCCAGGTGCTGGTGGACAGGACCGGCCTCGCGATGTCCGAGGTCACGGAGTGGAAGAATGCCGCGGATCGGATGTTCGTCCCGTACGACAAGGAGAGAGGCATCCACCTTCAGGACGACAGCTTCCTGGATCGGGAGCGCTGGGATTTCGAAAATACCCCGCGGGAGAAATATCCGCTTCTGCTGCATCACCACCCGCTGGTCATCTACCGGCATCAGGTCATCAAGCAGGCGGATGTGATGCTCGCCATGTTCCTTTTGGGGAATGAGTTCACGGAAGAGCAGAAGAAGAAAAACTTCGATTTCTACGATCCCCTGACGACCGGGGATTCCTCTCTTTCCGCCTGCATTCAGTGCATCATGGCCTGCGAGGCCGGATATCTGGAAAAGGCTGCCCGGTACGCCCGGTATGCGGCGCTTGTCGACCTTCGTGACATCGCGGGCAACGTCCGGGACGGTCTGCATATCGCGTCCATCGGCGGCACCTGGATGGCCCTCGTCTATGGATTCGCCGGAATGCGGGAACACGACGGGCGTCTGAGCTTCCGGCCAAGGCTATCCCGGAAGGCGAAAACGAAGGGATCCCGGTTCCGGATTTCGATACGGGGTCAGACACTCGAGGTGAACTCCGACAGGGAAACGGATCAGGTCACTTATCAGCTGGTCGAGGGGTCCCGGCTCACCATTGAACATTGCGGTGAGGAACTGGAACTCGCGGTGCACGTTCCCGTCGTTCGCGATCTTCAATTTACGGATTGAACGGATCCAGCGGTGGAAAGGAGGGGAGCGTAATGGCCAGGAAGCTTTCCAACAAGGAACTTGAGGCGATGAACTCCTACTGGCGGGCGGCCAACTACCTCTCGGTCGGGCAGATCTATCTGTACGATAACCCCCTTCTCCGGAAACCTCTCACGCTGGGACACGTAAAGCCCAGGCTGCTCGGGCACTGGGGGACGACCCCCGGGCTGAATTTCATCTACGTCCACATGAACCGGGTCATCAAGGAATTCGACCTCGACATGATCTACATCGCCGGGCCCGGGCACGGCGGACCGGCACTGGTGGCCAATGCCTACCTGGAAGGGACGTACAGCGAGCTCTACCCGAACATCTCCGAAGACGAAGAAGGGATGAAAAGACTCTTCAAGCAGTTCTCCTTTCCCGGCGGCATCCCAAGCCACGTAGCGCCCGAGACCCCCGGCTCGATCCACGAGGGCGGAGAGCTTGGCTACGCCGTCTCCCATGCCTACGGCGCGGCCTTCGACAACCCGGATCTGATCGTGACCTGCGTCGTGGGGGATGGCGAAGCCGAATCCGGTCCGCTGGCCGCCTCCTGGCATTCGAACAAGTTCCTGAATCCCGTTCGCGACGGGGCCGTGCTCCCCATCCTGCATCTCAACGGCTACAAGATCGCCAATCCGGCGATCCTCGCACGGATGGAACACGGCGAGCTGGAAAGCCTTTTCATCGGATACGGGTACAAACCGCATTTCGTCGAGGGCTCCGATCCCGCGAAGATGCACCAGAAGATGGCGGAGACGCTGGATACGGTTGTCGGGGAGATCCGGGCGATCCAGCGGGTCGCGCGGGCCAAGGGCTTGTCCAGGCGCCCCCGGTGGCCGATGATCATCCTCCGGACGCCCAAGGGGTGGACCGGGCCGAAAACGGTGGATGGCAAGAAGACCGAGGATTTCTGGCGATCCCACCAGGTGCCGTTCGCCGAGTTGGCCGAGAAGCCCAGCCACTTGAAGCTGCTCGAAAAATGGATGAAGAGTTACAAGCCCGATGAGCTCTTCGACAAGGACGGGAAGCTGCTCTCCGGCTTGAAGGAGCTGTCTCCCAAGGGACATCGGCGGATGAGCGACAACCCGCATGCCAACGGGGGCATCCTCCTCAGGGAGCTGAAGATGCCGGACTTCCGGGAGTATGCCGTCAAGGTGCCGAAACCGGGCCGGGTCATCGAGGGGGCCACCAGGGTGATGGGCCTCTTCCTGCGGGACGTGATGAAGCGGAACATGGCGGAAGGGAACTTCCGGGTCTTCGGTCCCGACGAGATCGCCTCGAACCGTCTGAGCGCCCTGTTCGAGGTGACGGATCGCACGTGGATGGAGGGCACGATCCCCGAGGACGATCATCTTTCCCCGGACGGCCGGGTGATGGAGATCTTGAGCGAGCATACCTGCCAGGGCTGGCTGGAGGGGTACCTCCTCACCGGAAGGCACGGGCTGTTCACCTCCTACGAAGCCTTCATCCATGTCGTCGATTCCATGTTCAACCAGCACGCCAAATGGCTCAAGACCACACGAAGCGAAATTCCCTGGAGGCGGCCGATCGCTTCCCTGAACTACCTGCTGACCTCCCATGTGTGGCGACAGGATCACAACGGGTTCAGCCACCAGGACCCCGGATTCATCGACCATGTCGTGAACAAGAAGGCGGAGGTGATCCGGGTCTATTTCCCCCCCGATGCCAATACCCTGCTTTCCGTGACCAGCCACTGCCTGCGGAGCCGCAACTACGTCAATGTCATCGTTGCGGGAAAACAGCCCCAGCCCCAATGGCTCGACATGGATGCGGCGGTCAAGCACTGTACCGCGGGGATCGGGATCTGGGAATGGGCGAGCAACGACAAGGGTTCGGAACCCGACGTGGTGATGGCGTGCTGCGGCGATTCCCCCACCATCGAAACGCTGGCGGCCGTAGATATCCTTCGGAGACACGCGCCGGAACTGAAAGTCCGAGTGGTCAACGTCGTGGACCTGATGAAGCTTCAGCCCCGGGAGGAACATCCGCACGGGCTGACCGACTTCGAGTTCGATACCCTGTTCACCACGGACAGGCCGATCATCTTTGCGTACCATGGCTACCCCTGGCTGATCCACCGGCTTACCTACCGGCGTCACGGGCACAGGAACCTGCACGTTCGCGGGTACAAGGAGGAGGGGACGACGACGACCCCGTTCGACATGCTCGTGATGAACGATTCGGACCGCTTCCACCTCGTCGAAGACGTGGTCAACCGGGTTCCGAAGCTGGGGGTGCGTGCCGCCTATGCCAGGCAGGCGGTCCGGGACAGGCTGATCGAGCACAAGCTGCATATCCGGGAGCACGGGATCGACATGCCGGAAATCCGAAACTGGACGTGGAAGGACGACCTTAAGGAAAAGAAAATGGGGCAGGGACGATAGGGTCCCTGCCCCCATCGGTTTCCCGGACCGAGGTGCTCAGCCGATCAGGGCCTTCAGATACTCCCGGTTGAGCCTTGCGATGAACTTCACGTCGATATCTTTCGGGCAGGCGGCCTGGCACTCGTAGTGGTTCGTGCAGTTGCCGAAGCCGCACTCCTGCATCGCCTTGATCATCGCCAGTGCTCTTTCCTTGGCCTCCACCTTCCCCTGGGGAAGGGCGGCCAGCTGGGCAACCTTGGCGCCCGTGAAGAGCATGGCCGCGCCGTTCGGGCAGGCCGCCACGCATGCTCCGCATCCGATGCACTCAGCGGCGTCCATCGAGTATTCGGCGTCCGGCTTGGGGACCGGGATCGCGTTGCCGTCGGGAGCCCCGCCGGTGCGGGCGGAGGTGTACCCTCCCGCCTGGATGATCGTGTCGAGGGCCCCCCGGTCGACCATGAGGTCCTTGAGGATGGGGAAGGCCCGGGCCCGCCACGGCTCGATGTAGATGGTGTCGCCGTCCTTGAACTTGCGCATGTGGAGCTGGCAGACGGTGGTCCGTTCCTGACCTCCGTGGGCCACGCCGTTGATGACCTGGGAGCAGACCCCGCAGATCCCCTCCCGGCAATCGTGATCGAAGACGATCGGCTCTGTTCCTTCCTTGATCAGGTCCTCGTTCACGACGTCGAGCATCTCGAGGAAGGAGTGGTGCTCCGTGATGTTCCGGGCCGCATAGGTCTCGAAGCGGCCGGGCTCGTTCGGCGCGCTCTGCCGCCAGACGATCAGCTTCAGGGTCATGGTCTTGTGTTCGTTCTGTCCGCTCATTATTTGTAGCTCCTTACCGCGAGGTGGACTTCCTTGAACTCCAGCGGCTCCCTGTGGAGTTCGGGCTCGCTGTCGATCCCCTTGAACTCCCATGCGGCCGAATAGCAGAAGTTCTCGTCATCGCGCAACGCCTCGCCGTCCTCCGTCTGGTACTCCACCCGGAAGTGGCCGCCGCACGACTCGTTGCGGTGGAGGGCGTCGCGGCAGAGCAGCTCGGCNNTCCCGGATCTCCGGGATCTTCATGATGGTCTCGGTGAGACCCTCCTTGCTCCGGGCCATCCCGACGTTGTTCCACATGAGGGTGCCCAGCTCGCGCATGAATTCCGTGACCGTCCGGTTCCCCTTGATCGACAAAAGTCGTTTGTTTTCGACTTTGACATCCTCGATGGACTTCCTGCACTCGGCGTGGTCCGCCTGTACGCTGCCGGGCCTGGTTTGCGCAAGATAATGGCCTGCCGTGTAGGGGATGACGAAGTAGCCGTCGGCAAGCCCCTGCATGAGGGCGCTTGCGCCGAGGCGGTTCGCCCCGTGGACGGAAAAATTTGCCTCGCCCAGAACGAAGAGGCCGGGGATGTTGCTCATCGCGTTGTAGTCGACCCACAGTCCGCCCATGGAATAGTGGGGAGCCGGGTAGATTCGCATCGGCACCTTGTACCCGTTCTCGTCGGTGATCCGCTCGTNNCGGGAGGCGATGTCGCGGGGCGCCAGGTTTCCGAAGCTCGGGTATTTCCGCTCCAGGTAGTAGTCCCGGTCCTCTTCGGGGATTTCGTTGGGCCCCCGGTTGTCCCCCCGGTTTTTGGGTACCCAGCAGCGCCCGTCGTTCCGGAGGGACTCGGACATGAGCGTCAGCTTCGACTGGTAGTCTCCCGACTGGGGGATGCAGGTGGG
>DOTC01000129.1 GCA_003513855.1 Deltaproteobacteria bacterium
GATCTACGATGACGCGATGACCGGGGTCCACGACAGCGAGACGATCCCCGTCCTTGACGCGTACGACTTCACTCCGTTCGAGACCATCGTCGATGTCGGGGGGGGAAACGGCCTTGCCCTGGCCGCCATCCTCCGCCGACATCCCGGGATACGGGGCGTCCTGTTCGATCTGCCCGCCGTGGTGGAGCGTGCCCGGGAGGTCATGGCCGGTTCCGGGGGGTCCGACCGCTGCGAATTCCTGGGGGGGGATTTCTTCGACTCGGTCCCTTCGTCGGGGGATGCGTACCTGCTGCGCCACGTCATCCACGATTGGGATGACGGTCGGGCGGTTGCCATCCTTAAGAATTGCCGGGATGCGATGCGCCCCGAAGGCAGGGTGCTGGTCGTGGAGACCGTGATTCCTTCCGGCAATGAGCCGTGTTTCGGAAAGTGGCTCGACCTGATGATGCTCGTGGTGGGGGGACGAGAGCGCACCAGGGCGCAATACGGGGACCTGTTTTCGGCGGCGGGACTTCGACTGACCCGCGTTGTCCCGACCGCCCACGAAGTCAGCGTGATCGAGGCCGTGCGTGCGGGGTAATACCGGTTCCATAAACCCGATACCGGACCTCGCGTCGATGGGAGGGCCGGTTCCTTCCCGCGGAATCGGCGGCGGGATCATTATGAAGGAGGCAGCAATGGCGATGGTGTATCGATCCGCACTGAGGAACAGGGGATTGCGGCGCCTCCCGGGGGAATCGCAGGATATGGCACGCAGTGCGGCCAGGCTCCATTTCCCCGCCGGAGTGGAGACGGCCTTCCGTAGTTATCACTCCCGCAATTCCCTGGTCATCGTCCGGATTGCCATTCTCCTCACGGTTGTTCTTTATGGTCTGTTCGCCGTTCTGGATCTCCATGCGGCCCCCATCAGCAGGCAATCCATATGGTTCATACGATTTGCGCTGGTGATCCCTGCCCTCCTGGGCGTACTGATCTTCAGCTTCCACCCGGTATTTCTCCGCATGTTCCAACCGATGATGACCCTTGTTGTCCTCATCGGGGCCAGCGGCATCCTTGCCATGATTGCCCTCGAATCCCCAGAGGAACTCGGCTTCCATGCCTATTATGCCGGGCTGATGCTTGTCATCATGGCGGCACACACCATGTATCGGTTGCGGTTCGTCTACGCCACCGGGTCGAGCATCCTGGTTCTGGCCGGGTATGATACCATCGCCATCGCGCACCAGAATCTCCTTGTTTCCGGGGACGGGTTCCGGGTTTTCCTCAGCAACAATTTCTTCTTCGGTTCTTTCCTGGTACTCGGCATGGTGGCGAGCTATTTTCTGGAAGTGTACGCCCGTGGTGATTATACCAAGCGCATCAGGCTGGCCAGGGAGCAGGAAAAGTCCGAGCGGGTTCTCCGCAACGTACTTCCCCGGGAGATCGCAGCGACCCTCAAGGAACGGGAGGGAGTCATCGCGGATCATTTCGACGAGGCAAGCATCCTGTTCGCCGATGTCTCGGATTTCACATCCATGTCGGCGAACAGGAATCCCCGCGAGGTTGTCGGGTTGCTCGATGAGATCTTCTCCCACTTCGATGATCTCGCGGAGCGGTACGGTCTCGAGAAGATCAAGACCATCGGCGACTGCTACATGGTGGCAGCGGGGGTGCCGCGATGGCGCCACGATCATGCCCACGTCCTCGCCCGGATCGGGCTGGAGATGCTGAACTATGCGCATCGGCTCCGGTTCGGCGACGTCCCGCGGATCTCCCTCCGAATCGGCATCCATTCCGGACCGGTGGTTGCTGGCGTGATCGGGCGGAAAAAATTCAGCTACGACCTTTGGGGGGATACGGTGAACGTGGCCAGCCGGATGGAGCACCATGGATCGACCGGCAGGGTGCAGATCACGACCAGCACATACGAACGGATCAGGAACGATTTCCTCTGTGAGCCAAGGGGAACGGTCTGGGTGAAGGGAAAGGGGGAGATGCCCGTCTGGCACGTCCTGTCCGAGAAGATGTCCCATTCGGCGGAAAGGATCGCACCCTCGTCCCTGCAAGGTGCCTGACCCTGAAATCCGCCCTCCTTCGCCGCTAGGGACCGAAGAGAGAGCGGATGAGAGCCATCAGGTCCGACTTGGCCTCGAAGCCGACGCCCGGGACTTCCGGCAGGCGGATCATGCCATCCTCCACCGGTGTGGCATCGGCGAACCCCCCGAACGGGGCGAACACCTCGGGGTACGATTCGTTCCCCCCCAGTCCGAGGCCGGCGGCGATGTTGAGGGCGAACTGGTGGCCGCCGTGGGGGATGCAGCGGTCGCGGGACCAGCCCATCTCCTCCAGCACCTTGAGCATCCGGAGATACTCCACCAGGCCGTAGGACAGGACCGGGTCCATCTGGAGGATGTCCCTGTCCTTGCGGAGCCCCGCGTGGCGCAGCAGGTTTCTCGTATCCTGCATGGAGAACAGGTTTTCCCCGGTGGCGATGGGACCCTGGTACCGGGCCGCCAGGTCGGCGTGGAGCCGGTAGTCGAGGGGGTCTCCGGGCTCCTCGTACCAGCGCAGGCCGTAAGGGCTGAGAGCATCCCCGTACTCCACCGCAACGTCGAGGTCGAAGCGGCCGTTCGCGTCGACGGCAAGGCGGCCTCCGCCTCCCACCAGGGAAAGAACCTCCTCGATCCTCCTCAGGTCGTCCGCCAGGGGGGCCCCGCCGATCTTGATCTTCACCACCCGGTACCCGGCGTCCAGGTAGCGGCTCATTTCGTCCCGCAGCTCCTGCGTCCCTTTCCCCGGGTAGTAATAACCGCCCGCAGCGTAGACGAACACCCGGTCTGCGGCGGCACCGTTGTTGTAGCGGTCGGCGAGCAGACGGGAGAGGGGCTTTCGCTCGATTTTGGCCACCGCGTCCCACACGGCCATGTCGATGACGCCCACCGCCACCGAGCGCTCTCCGTGACCGCCCGGTTTCTCGTTGGCCATCAGGATGTCCCAAAGCCGGAAGGGATCGAGGTTTTCTTCCGCCTCGGACACGTACGTCGAGGGGTCGGCCTCGCGCACGCGGGGGATGAACCGCTCCCGCAGCAGGCATCCCTGGGCGTACCGGCCGTTGGAGTTGAACCCGTATCCCACGACCGGTTTGCCGTCCCGGATCACATCGGTGACCACGGCCGCAACCGACACCGTCATCCCGCGGAAGTCGATGTACGCGTTGCGGATGGGGGAGGCGATGGAAGCGGTGCGCTCCTGAATGTCGACGATCCTCATCGGCAGGTCAGTTCCCCAATGCGGCGATCACGGCGTCCGTGACCTCGACGGTCGATGCCGTCCCGCCCAGGTCGGGGGTCAGGGTCTTGCCTGCGCGGGTCACCTTCTCGATGGCGCCCATGAGGCGCCAGCCGGCTTCCACTTCCCCCAGGTGCTCCAGCATCAGGACCGCGGTCCAGATCGTGCCCAGGGGATTGGCGATCCCTTTCCCCATGATGTCGAAGGCGGACCCGTGGATCGGTTCGAACATCGACGGGTACGTTCGTTCCGGGTTGATGTTCGCCGTCGGGCCGATCCCGAGGCTGCCCGACAGCGCCGCCGCGAGATCGGAGAGGATGTCCGCGTGAAGGTTGGAGGCGACGAGCACGTCGAGCGTCTCGGGCTTGAGCACCATTCTCGTGGTGACCGCGTCGACGAGCATCCGGTCGGTCGCCACATCCGGAAACTCCCGGGCGACCTCGGCGAAGATCTCGTCCCACAGGACCATGCCGTGGCGCTGCGCGTTCGACTTCGTCACCAGCGTCAGCAGCCGCCGGGGCCGCTTCCGCGCCAGGCCGAAGGCGAACCGCATGATGCGCTCCACCCCGGGGCGGGTGAACACCGACACCTCCATCGCCACCTCTCCGGGCAGGCCCCTGTGGGCTCTTCCTCCGACGCCCGAATATTCCCCTTCCGTGTTCTCCCGGACGATGATCCAGTCCAGGTCCCTGCCGGTTCGCCCCCGGAGCGGTCCCGTGATGCCGGGAAGGATGCGCGCAGGCCGGTAGTTCCCATACTGGTCGAACCCCTGGCAGATGGGAAGGCGCAGCCCCCACAGCGTGATGTGGTCCGGGATGGAAGGGTGCCCCACGGCGCCGAAAAAGATCGCATCGAAGGCACGCAACGTTTCCAGGCCGTCGGGGGGCATCATCTGTCCGTGCTCGTGATAGTAGTCGCTCCCCCACGGGAACGTCGTGAACCGGAAGCGGAACGCGCCGTCGCACTCCGCGATTGCCTGGAGAACGCGGACTCCCGCGGGGATGACCTCTTTCCCGATGCCGTCGGCCGGGATCACTGCGATGTTGTGCGCGCGCATGCTCGTTCCTCCCGGAATTCCTGTTATCGGGCCTTGGGGCCGATCTTGCGGATCTTCGCGCAGATGGCGTCCGTCACCTCGACGGTGTCCGCTTTCCCCCCGATGTCCGCCGTGCAGATCCCCTCCGCGAGGACGGACTTCATCGCTTCCATGACGAGGTCGCCCGACTCGGGGAACCCCAGGTGGTCGAGCATCATGGCGCCGCACCAGATCTGGCCCATCGGGTTGGCGATCCCCTTGCCCGCGATGTCCGGGGCGGATCCGTGGACCGGCTCGAACATGGAGGGGTGTTTCTTTTCCGGGTTCAGGTTCGCGGAGGGTGCGATCCCGATGCTTCCCGCGATGGCGGGGCCCAGGTCGGACAGGATGTCACCGAACAGGTTGCTTCCCACCACGACGTCGAAATCCTGCGGGTGGGTGACGAACCGTGCGACGAGGGCGTCGATGTGGAACTGGTCGGCCCCGATGTCCGGATACTCCTTCGCCAGAGACCAGAAGATTTCGTCCCAGTACGGCATCGTGATGTTGATTCCGTTCGACTTGGTTGCGGAGGTAACCCGCTTCCGTTTCCTTTTCCGGGCGAGTTCGAAGGCGTACCGGACGACCCGTTCCACCCCCAGGCGGGTGAACACCGCGTTCTGGACGACGATCTCGTTCGGCTGCCCCTCATACAGGCGGCCGCCCATGTTGGAATACTCTCCCTCGTTGTTCTCCCGGACGACGTAGAAATCGATCTCCTCCGGTCGCCGGTTCGCGAGGGGAGTTCGCACCCCGGGCAACAACTGGACGGGACGAAGACTGATGTACTGCTGGAACGTCCTGCGAATCGGGATCAGCAGACCCCACAGGGAGACGTGGTCGGGAACCCCGGGGTACCCCACGGCCCCGAGGTAGATCGCGTCGTGCAGGCGCAGGAGATCCAGTCCGTTCTCGGGCATCATCCGTCCGTGCTTCGCGTAATATTCGCAGCTCCAGTCGAACTCCTCGTACCGGAAGCGGAGCCCTCCGTGCACCTCGGCCGCGGTGTCGAGAACCTTCTTCCCGGCGGCGACGGTTTCCTTGCCGATCCCGTCTCCCGGGATCAGCGCCAGACGGATCTCTTTCATGGAACAATTCCTCCTTTTCAGGGCCGGACAGCCGGTGTCCGGATCCGTTTATTGGAAAAACGCCCCCGTGGGCAGAGGCACGTAGAGGAGCTTTGCGAAGATCAGATAGAAAAAGGTCACCTCGGCCAGGACCACGCAGAACAACTTGGCTGCCAAAAGCGGCGTGACCTTCCGGCGGGACGAAGCCAGGTAGCAGGCCATCCCCCAGAAGCCGGCCACGCTGGAGAGGAAGAAGCCGACGTAGGGGATGGCGACAACCCAGACATAGAGGATGGCGCAGCTGCCGATGATCTTGGCCCGATCTCCCTCGGCGAAGATCGACCGCCGTTCCGGGCGAACCAGCCCCTTGACCACGAGGGCCACCGAGAACGCCGCCAGGAGGAACAGGAGCGCGTGTGGGAACATGATGCTCAGGCGCCCCACGTCGCCCCGGCCCCACCAGAAGACGCCCGTTATGGCCAGGCCGAAGATGCCGCTCAAGAGGTCGGTGTTCGCGGGACGCCTCATTCGGAGGCCTCCTCCGGCGGTTTATCCAGGGGTTTTTTTAGCCTCCTGACCCCCGACGACAGGTAGGGGGAGGCGAAGGAGAGCACCATCAGGACGATGATGATCTGGGAAAGACGGTTCTGGAACAGCATCATCCACGGGTGCTCCAGGGCGGTACCGCGAAGGAGGGTCTGGACGAAACCCATCTCCGCGATGCTTCCCAGGATCAGGCCGAGGACGATGGGCGCGGAATCCACCCCGAGCTCCTTCAGGAGGAACCCGGAGGTTCCCAGCAGGAGCATGATGACCACATCGGACAGGCTGTTGCGCAGGGCGTACGTGCCCAGGATGGTGACGAGGGCGATGGAGGGGACCAGCAGGTAGTGCGGGGTCTTGACGATCACGCGATAGATGAGCCTTCCTCCCAGCAGCCCCACGGGGATCATGTACAGGGCGGCGAGCCCCATGGAAATGATGAACCCGTAAGTGAGGGAGCCGCTCACGGTGAACAGGTCCAGGCCGGGGCGCAGGCCGTGCATCAGCATCACCCCCAGGATGACCGCGTCGGGCGGTGCCCCCGGGATCCCCAGGGTGAGCAGCGGCACCATGCTTCCGGCCACCGTGACGTTGTTGCTCGACTCGGAGGCAACAAGGCCCTCCACGGCACCCTTGCCGAAGCGCTCCGGGTGCTTCGATGCCCGCTTGGCCTCGTTGTAGGCCACCAGGTTGGCGATGCTGCCGCCTGCTCCGGGGATGATGGCCACGATCTCGCCGATGATGCAGGAGCGCACGAGGTTGCCGGGCATGGAGAACACAGTGCGGATGGCGCCGAGGAAGGTCCCTCGTTTTCTCGATTCCAGGGTGACCTCGGCCAGGGCCGCCCGGCCGTGGGCCGCCATGTTGAACAGTTCCGGGATCACGAAGAACCCGATCAGCGCCACGATCATCTCCACGCCGCCCTGGAGCACCGGCATCCCGAAGGTGAAGCGGTTCTCCCCGCCGATGGGTGCCACACCCACCGCGGCCAGGATCATGCCGATCGACCCGCCCAGGAACCCTTTCAGGGTCGAACCCGGGGAGAGGCTGGCGATCAGGGTCAGCCCCAGCATCGCCACCCAGAAGTACTCCGCCGACCCGAACTGCAAGGAGAGGCGTGCCAGCGGGGGGGAGAGGACCAGCAGGAAGAACACGCCTGCCAGCCCGCCGATCGCCGAGGAGACGGTCGCCAAACCGATCGCCTCCAGGGCGCGCCCGTCCTTCGCCATGGGGTACCCTTCGAAAGCCGTGGCGATGGAAGAGGGGGTTCCGGGTGTATTGACGAGGATGGCCGCGAAGGACCCCCCGTAGATGGCGCCCATGTAGACGGCGCCCAGCGCCACCAGCCCGTGCAGCGGCGGCAGTTTGAAGGTGAAGGGCAGCAGCACCGCGAGGGCCATGGACGCCGTGAGCCCCGGCATGGCGCCCACGAAGAGGCCTGCCGTCACTCCCCCCAGGATGAGGAGGAAGACGAACGGTTCCATCAATTGCGTGGCCACTTCCCAGAAGAGTTCCATCAGACCTCCCGGGACCGAACGCGGCGCCGGCTGCCCTGATCCAAGGTGGTTACTTCTTCTCCCGCTCCTTGATGATATCGACGATCACGTCGCTGTAGTTTCTACGCATCTTGTCCACCAGGGCCTTGGCGTCATCCCCCGTGGCGTACGTCATGACGAACCCCAGGGGAAGCTGCTTCTCGGCGATCTTCTTGTTCGTCTTGGTGAAGGCGTCGGCGAGCTTGGCGATGATCTCCTTGGGCGTCCCCTTGGGCGCCGCCACACCGCGGAAGGCGCCTCCCACGATGTCGTACCCCTGCTCCTTGAAGGTCGGGGCGTCGGGCAGGGCCTCGACCCGCTCTTCGGACGCCACGGCCAGGACCCGCACCTTGTCCCCCAGCTGCGCCGGGAGCATGGAGTAGTTCATCAGGGAGGTGAGGTGCCCGCCGAGGATGGCAGGTGCGAGAGGGCCCGTTCCGGTGTGGGGGATGTACGTCAACTTGATCCCCGCCTCACGCTCCAGGCGCAGGGTCTCGAGGTGGTTGGCGCTGTAGGTGCCGCTGCCGCCCACGGTGACGACCTTGGGGTGGGCCTTGGCGTATTCGATGAAATCCTTGAGGGTCTTGAAGGGGCTGTCCGCCCGGACGATGAGGGCGTTGGGGGTGAAGTGGAACCACATGATCAGGTCGAAGCCGTCCGTCTCGTAGCCCGAGTCTTTCCGGAGCATGGGCTGGCCGATGATGTGGGGGATGTTGGTGCCGATCACCGTGTAGCCGTCCGGCTTCGCGGTGCGCTGGAACTCGCTCCACGCCACCGCTCCGCCACCGCCGGGCTTGTGGTTCACGTTCACGGCAACACCCAGGATCTCCTCCAGGAAAGGCTCCTGAAGGCGTGCCGTGATGTCCGACTCGCCACCCGGGTTGAAGGAGATGATGTAGGTGATCGGGCGATCGGGGTACTCGGCAAAGGCAATGCCGGCGGTGACGATGAGCAAGGTTGAGAGGGCCAGGAGTACCGCTCGTTTCATGGGAATTCCTCCTTTCGAAACGGGTTGAATGGAAAGGGATGCGGGCGCTTGGGCCCACACCGTCGACGGCTGCTGGGTACACGGCTCCGATCACCGACAACTGGCCAAACCGCCGGCCTTGGCAACGCATCTCGCACCGGACATCTATCTCCTGAAAACTTGAGAGGTTACAGAATAGCCATTTGGATTTGAAGGGTCAAGCGATGGGTAGTGACCTTCCTCCCTGTCCGGGAACGTTGGAACGTCAGCGGCGCGGCGTCGTTCCTTCCAAATCCGGAACGCAACCCACATCGAGTTTGTACCTTTCCGAGGTGAAGATCTTCCCGTCTTCGATCCAGGAATGAGCGCCTCCGCTTACCATGCACAGGACCCTTTGTTTCCGGAAAGCGAACGATGTCGTCCCCGGGCCGTCGGCGGCATACTGGATATCCTCCTTCCAGCCTTCTCCCTGCAATTGGCCCCGTATGGCGTCGGCCGGATCGACCTCTCCGGCAATCCCCGAGGTGGGACCGGACGAAAGGACCCGGCAACCGAAACCTTCAGAACGGTCCCGTAAATCCTGAACCAATCCCTCCGACGTCCGGACCTCCAGGGCGGGATACGCTGCGAGGATCGCTGCGATCGTCTGGCAGGCCGCCGTGGCCTTTTCCGGGATCGGTGGATTGTTCCCGTTCGGGGGGCCTGCATCGTTTCCCTCGCACAGGCCTGTGCCGGGGAGACAAACCAGGAAAGGGGTCACCAGCAACAGGAGACGGTGTACCCTCATCGGGTCTCGCCTCGCAAGGTGTCATACCGTTCGTCGGACTTTTGCTTCCGCAATACGACAACGATTTTCGCCTTTTCCGTAGCGCCGGATGGATAAGAAACGGGGACGAGGTCATCCGTATCGGCAGGTTGTCGAAACACTTACGTCCCGGCCTCGGACAGGGCCTGGATGATCGTCCGGCAGAATACCGGCAGGTCTTCCGGCTTCCGCGAAGTGACCAGATTGCCGTCCCGGACGACGTCCCGGTCCTCGTACCGGGCCCCTGCGTTTCGCAGGTCGTCCTTGATGGCGAAGAANNCAGGTCGCCTTCCTGCCCCTCAACACGTCCGCCGAAACCAGCATCCACCCGCCGTGGCAGATCGCCGCGACCACTTTCCCTTTCGCGAACACGTCGCGAACCAGGTCCACCATGGCCTCATGTCGACGCATCCGGTCGGGCGCGTAGCCTCCTGGAATGATCACGGCGTCGAAGTCGTCGGCGCTCACCTTCTCCGCGGTCGCGTCGGGAGTCACCGGGTACCCGTGTTTGGAGGAGTACCCGCTCGCGCCTCCCCCCACGATGGTCACCTTCGCTCCCGCCTCCCGGAACCGGTACACGGGATACCACAACTCGAGATCCTCGTAGAGATCCTCCGCCAGTACGGCAATGTGTCTTCCTTTCAGTTCCATCGTACCCTCCCGCTCGCCGGTGCCGGAATTCTTCATCCTCCCTGTCCCTTTCCTGTTGGAGGGATTTCCCGGTGGCCCGGTTTCATCATTGTTGCGGGCAAGTTTTTTTGGTCTATGGGTAGCAGGGAATTCCTCCCCCTTTCGTCCTGAGTGTGCCGAGGGTGTTGCGGGGGAGGTGGGGAGGAAGAGGAAGGGCCGTCAAAAACGGTAATCGAGGGAAACAGCGATCTTGCCGCGCAGGTCCTTTCGGACGCCGATGTTCCATTTCGTCGCGGCATTGGCGGAACCGTAGATATTCCCCACATAGAAAGGCAGCCCGATGCCTCCTACGATTGCCGCCACGGCGTAGTTTTCCTGATGGATGGCCACGACCGTTCCCGCGATGAACAGTCCGTTGACGATCAGTGCCGTGATGCCGTCACCGGTGCGACCGGCATACATGTATCCGCTCCCCGGCACAATGGCGGACAGCACGCCGGCGAGCACCGGCGATTTCCGGGGTAACGGCTGGTTTTTATCGAGCAGGGCGATGGTCTCCCGGACGTTGTCTGCCCGGGGATCCTTGGGGTAGCTCGCAAGAAAACGCACCAGTTCGTTCCTGCAGCCGGGGTTGTTTTTCGCGTCAAACGAGACGAGCGATTTCCCCAGCAGTGCAAGGGGAGCAACCTCGGAAGCGGGGTACGTCGTCACGACCCCGTCGAACGCCGTTTCCGCCCGATCGAACCTCCCGAGCTTCCATAGGCTTAGTCCCTCGAAATANNCCGGAACAGTGCGTAATCGGCCTTCTCCGAATCGGGAAAGAGGAAGAGGAATTTCTTGTATTCCGTAACCGCCCGGTAATACTCGCCTTCCGCCATGAATGCGTCGGCGAGCCTCAACTGGACCTCTTCCGTGATGACGATCCCTGTCTCCGCCGCGGACAGCGAAGCAGGGAGAGCGGGGAAGAGGGCGACAAGCAGCAGAAGGCGGACCAGGAGACGGATCATCATTCGTTCAGGAGATTTCCCGAGGGGGGGTCGAAGAGTCTGCCGGTCGGCAGAAGGGGGTTGTCGGGACCGGGCTCGAGGAATATGGTGTCGCGCATCAGACGGTCTGCGGTCATCATCACCCCGCGGACCGGGCCGTGTTTCCGTACTGCCTGGTGGCCGAACGCGGAGCACGAGGGGGAAAAGCCGCACCGGGGGCCCTCGATGGGCGATATCCTTTTCTGGAACAGCTCGATTGCCCCGAGAAAGACCAGTCTGACGCAGGACGTTTCCGGCTCCCGGTCGCCGGTGGGGCTGTGCGCCGGTCCGGCGGGCCCCTTCATCGCCGCAGGTGAGCAGAAGGCGTGAAGAGGGAGGAGGAGCAGGCAGCCGGCAAACACGAAGCCGGCTGCGTATGCCGCCCGTCGAGGCCCCCGTTGGAATGGACCGTTCCGATGGTCAAGCCTTGCCGACTCGCTCACGTTCGCTGCGTCCCTGGTCCCGTTGGCCCCGCAGCGGCTATTTATTTCCGGACTTGTCGATGATGTCCTGCCTCATCTTGTTGTACTCCTTCTCGGTGATCGCTCCACTCTCGTAGGCCTTCTGCAGGTCCATCAACTGTTCTCCCGTCGATTTCGTCTCCACTTTGACGGGAGTTTTCTCGATGACCTCCTGTTTCCCTCCCCCGCAACACCCGCTGAGGGTTGCCCCCAGTACGACCATAACGACTGCCGAAGCCATTCGTGATCCTTTCACCGGAATACCCTCCTTTTTCCGAGTGGTATGGGCAACAAGCGCAAGCATCCTCTAGGCGCTGCGGCGATCCGTGGCGGCCATGCCGGACCGTCATGAAGTGGCCGATAATCCAAGTAAACTATATGGGACTTTCCGGAATTGTCAAACGTGGGAACATGGCCGTGCGGCGGATGGCTACCGAGCGATGGTAGAACCGCTTTTCATCGGGCGCCGGCCCGTTCGAGAATGTCCGCCATTGCGGCGAAACCGCGCTGGCGCGCATGCGCCAGGGGGGATACGCCGTGGCTGTCGGCCAGGCTGACATCGGCGCCCGATGCCACGAGCAGGCGCACGACTTCGGTATGACGCCCGCCGCCTTCCCCCAGGATGATCGCCTCGAGCAGCGCCGTCCAGCCGAGGTTGTTCACGTGATCGACACGGATATCCGTTTTGAGCAGTTCGCGAACGATCTCGACGTGACCGCGGTCGGCGGCCCGGATCAGCCCCGTGCCGTTGTAGCTGTCGGTTCTGTGCACGTCGGCGCCGGCGGCAAGCGTCAGCCGGAGCAGATCGAGGTGGCCGTCGGAAGTGGCTATCAGGAAGGCACTTTGCCGTGTCTGGTCCTGCCGGTTGACATCGGCGCCGGCTTCTACCAGCAGGCGGGCGGCCGGGACGTGATTGCCGTATGCCGCGGCGATCAGGGCCGTGACCCCCCGTTCATCCGCCGCATCGACGCTCGCCCCGCCTTCGAGCAGACGCTTGACCTCCGGAGTGTTCCCCCTGGCGGCCGCCTCGATCAGGGCGCGATCCCGCCCGTTTGGCGCCGTCTCCCCGGCCGGCGCAGAGGCTGCGGAGGCGGCCAATACCGTGGCCAGCGAAATACCGACGAACCGTTTGGACAAGGCGCGTAAACGCACGGTTTCTCTCCCCGGGATTTCTGGCGTATCGACCATTCCATTCTTACGGTATTGCCTGCCGCAATGACAGACTAAAATGGAGATGGTGGCCGCCGAGGCGGCAGGGGAAACGCCGGAAAGGGAGGAGAGCAGGCCATGGCTCATCGGGCACGACAGCTCATCCACGAGGCGCGCAAGGCCATCGCATCCACCGAAGAGAGGATCCGCCGCCACCCGTACCTCGATGCCCTGGAGGCGCGGCGGGTGGAAAAGGGGAAGCTGGGGCTTTTCGCGGGACAGCAGGTTCATATCATCGAGAGCGACCTCCGCAGCGTGGCGCTGATCGTGTCC
>DOTC01000029.1 GCA_003513855.1 Deltaproteobacteria bacterium
TCCTCGGCCCCGAACGATGGGGTTTTCCCCGTTTCCGCTTTCAGGGTGGGCTGAATGAGCCGACCGGAAATATTTTCCTCTGCTCCCGTTACGATTGGATAAAGGATAACCGCCAGTGATAACAACGTCACAAGAATCTCTGCCCATCTCTTTGCATTTGGTCCTTTGACCTGGGTATTCATGGCACATCCTCCCTTTGCGTGGAGCGCGGTTGGTTCCCTCGCAGACAAAACGCCGCCCGAATGAGCTACCCGCATTTTCTTCTCATCCTCCCGTTGAAAAGGGATGTGCGGGGAAAGGGAAATGGGACGAGGTGAGGACAAATTCTCCCGCCAAACCATAAAGCCCCCTTCCAAATCGGTCCCTGGAATACCGGGGCCATCCAGAAAGATTGACGGGTTACGACCTTGTTACTCTATTGGACGGATCCAATAACGAGAAGGATTCCTGGACCGGAAACGTTCCCCGTTCTCAATGAATCGCCCTATCCCCAGCGATACGCCTTTGTGTCCTCTCTTTTTTCCAAAAGCGTGCCAAAGGCAGGCATGCCGTCTTACGCTCATAACCCATACTTATTTCTTGATAATCTAACTTGGCGAGGGACCGGTCGGACGCTGATTGCCTTTCATCTTACCGATTGGATATCGCCATTATAGCGATATCCTGACACACTGGTTCCCGAGTGGCATATTCGGCGTAGGTTCCAACGCCAATATATCGTTTCGTTTATCGGATCCAGGGGGTACCGCAACAAACGGGGCAGGCCCTGGAACAAATAAATCCGGGCACCCGAAAAGGATGCCCGGATCGGATTCGCTGGCTCCCCGGGCAGGACTCGAACCTGCAACCTAGTGGTTAACAGCCACCCGCTCTGCCGGTTGAGCTACCGGGGAACGAAAAACGGCAGAAAAGAACTATAATCCCGCGCAACGCGCCCCGTCAAGCGGATTGCGCCGCCAGCCCGTTCCGGTCGACCGGCTGCGTGGGAAGACCGGCATTTGCCCACGCATCGAACCCGCCGTGGATGACCCCGATCCTTTCGTATCCCCGCTTGATCATGATCCGCGCCAGACCGGCGCTGGTGGCCTCCCCCGGTCAGGTGCAGTAAAAGACGAGCTCCCGGTCCTTCGGAAGTTCGTGGGCGACCCGGTGAAAGGTGGCGGGACGGACGCGGACCGCCCCCGGGATCGTGACGCCGGAGGCATCGAACGCGGCGTCGCTTCGAAGGTCCAGCAGGTGGATCTCCTCCCCCTCCGACATCCGCCGGTGGAGCTCCTCCGCCGGGATCCTGGGAGCGGCATATTTCCGGACGAGATACCGGCGGAACGCGACGGTCCACCCCAGGTAGCCGGCAAGACCGACCGCGAGAAGCCCGCCCAGCATCCCGTTGATCCGGCTGGCGTGCCCCGCAACGGCGTCCCCGAACGCCCAGCCGATCCCGACTGCCGCGGCCCCCCAGGCGATGGACCCCAGAAGGTCGAGGGAAAGGAAGCGGAGGAACGGGTAAGCGGTGATCCCCGCCAGCGGCGGCATGACCGTGTTCACGCCGGGGAGGAATTTCGCCAGGAGGATCGTCAGGGAGCGGCGGCGGCGAAAACCCTCCTCGGTTCCTTCCACGCAGGCGTCCGGGTTGAGCGACACCCGGCAGAGCGTGGACAGAACGGACCGGCCGCGCCAGCGACCAAGCAGGTACCACGCCCCATCGGCCAGAAGCGCCCCTCCCACCGCCCCGGCCAGGACCCACGGCAGGGAAGCCCGGCCCGACTGGGAGAGCGCTCCTGCGACCATCAGGACGGGAAAGGCCGGGATCGGGAGGCCGACGTTCTCCGCAAAGGAGAACAGGAAGACCCCGATCCCGCTGTACATCGTGACGGCCGCCGGAAACCACTCCATCTCCCCGCTCCAATAACACCGCAGTTACCGGATGAGATGCGGAAAACCGTCCCCGGGACTCCTGCCGCGCTACCGGAGAGGCACCGGGATCCTCCGCCAGGTGATCCACCCGGAGATTCCGAGCAGAGCCAGGCCGGCAAGAAACGGGAAGAAGGAGAAGCGGGAGGGTACGCCTGTCCCGTACCCGATCTTCGCCCACTCCAGGATGTAGGTCGCGACGACGGTGACCAAGCCCGCCAGGCCGCACGTCCATCCCAACAGGCCGGGAGCGAACCGCGCGTCCTCCGGAGCCTGGAGGAAAAGGACGGAGAAGACGAGCATCCCCGCACAGATGAGGAGAACGGACCATACCGGTCCCACCCACGGCAGCGGGATGAGGAACAGAACGTCCCAGTCGGACACCCCGGCGGGCCAGCCGATCGTCACGTGAAGCCAGAGGTAGTAGAACGCGTCCCAGACGGGGAAGAGGAGGAGGAACGCCCCCATCCGCCGCGCCTCGCCGCGGAAGGAGAGGAAGGCAACGGACAGCAGCATCACGATCGTCGCCGCCTCCCGGCCGACCTCGACGGCCAGGAGCGTCGCGGGGATCTCTTTCATGGGAAAGAGCGGCCCGCCGCCGATGATCTCCCGCAGGTAGACCACCACCGCCGCCTCGACGAACGCCATCGCGACGGCGAAGGCGACGAGCGAGACGACCTTTCCCATCATCGTCCTCTTGCCGCCTCGCCGCGCAGGACCTGGCAGGTCGAGGCGGCCCGCGCCACCGGTTTCCCCTCGCTGTTTACCACGTCGCATTCGACCATGCCGATCGTCCTCCCCCGGTGCGCCACGCGAGCCGACGCGGTCAGCCTCCCCTCGACCACGGGTCGCAGGAAGTTGATCTTGAGCTCCAGCGTGGTGAACGTCTCCCCCGGCCCGAGTGTGGAGGCGAACGCGAACCCCATCGCCGCGTCCGCAATGTCACACAGGATGCCCCCGTGGACGGTCCCCATCGGGTTATGGTGCCGGCTCCCCGCCTCCATCTCGAAGACCGCCTTCCCCTCACCGAAGGAAACCGGGAAGG
>DOTC01000155.1 GCA_003513855.1 Deltaproteobacteria bacterium
GCTCGCCAGCAAGGTGTCGAGCGTAAACCGGAAGAAGAACGCCTTCGTGCGGTTCTTCGTGGGCGGGGCCGTCGAGGTCGTGCCCGACAAGCAGGGACGGATCCTGATCCCCCCCTCGCTCCGTTCGTATGCGGGGCTCGGGCGGGACGTCGTCATCCTCGGGATGCCGAACCGGTTCGAGATCTGGGACCGGGAGAGATGGGACGTGGAGGTCAGTCGGTTCGAGAAGGAAGGGTTCGAGGATCCCGAGCTCGCACGGGAGATCGATTCCCTCGGGATATAGGGCGTGGCGAACGGCCATGTCCCCGTTCTTTTCCAGGAGATTCTGGGATTGCTGGCCCCCGCCCCCGGAGAGGCGTTCCTCGACGGGACGGTCGGCGCGGGAGGCCACGCGGAGCGGATCGCGGAGAGGATCGGCCCGGCCGGCCTGCTCGTCTGCGCCGACGCCGACCCCGCGATGCTGTCGATGGCCTCGGAGCGCCTCCGCCGGTTTCCCCGGGTCCGCCTGGTCCACGCCGACTTCTCCGACCTCGGGGCGCTGCGGGAAGCGACGGGCGGGCGGATGTTCGACGGGATGCTGCTCGACCTGGGGCTCTCCTCCCCGCAGCTGGACGATCCCTCGCGGGGGTTCTCGTTCCGCGGGGACGGCCCCCTGGACATGCGGCGCGATCCCGGGGCGGGCGGGGCCGACGCGCGGGAGATCCTGCGGAGGGCGACCGAGAGGGATCTGGCCGACCTCTTCTTCCGGTACGGGGAGGAGAGATTCTCGCGGCGGATCGCGCGGGCCCTCGTGGCGAGGCGGCGGGAGGAGCCGATCGAGCGCACCGCCCAGCTCGCCGACCTGGTCCGGTCGGCCATCCCCCGGAAGGCGTGGCCGCGGACGATCCACCCCGCCACCCGGGTGTTCCAGGCGCTGCGGATCGCCGTGAACNNTCAGTTTTCATTCGCTGGAGGACCGGATGGTGAAGCTCTCGTTCCGGGCGCAGGCGTCGGGGTCGGCGGCTGCGCTTCACGTGCTCACGCGCAAGCCGGTCGTTCCGCAGGAGGAAGAGATCGAACGAAACCCGAGGGCCGCCAGCGCGAAACTGCGCGCGGCCCGGAAAACCGTGTAGGAGGGAAGGAATGAGGAGAATCGTGATCGGAGACAGCCTCGGCATGATCACCGAGATCCGGCGGGAGACCCCCGTGTTTCCTGCGGTTCCCCTGGGGCGCGGGCTCCTGGGGCTGGCCGTCCTGTTTCTCGTGCTGGCCCTCTTCTCCGTCTGGATGTCGGGGCAGTATTACCGGATCGGCTACGGCGTTTCGGTCGCCCTCGAGGAGAAGCAGATCCTCCAGAAGGAGCAGGCGCTGCTGAANNGTCCAGGGGATCCGCGAGAGGGGGGCGAGGCAGTACGGCGTGAAGATTCCGCTCCTGCCGGAGCGGGGGGTGATCCTCGACCGGACCGGGACCGAGTTCGCCGTAAGCCTCTCCACG
Organism: Deltaproteobacteria bacterium; assembly: GCA_003513855.1. Classification (GTDB taxonomy): domain Bacteria; phylum Desulfobacterota; class Deferrimicrobia; order Deferrimicrobiales; family Deferrimicrobiaceae; genus CSP1-8. Next base: position 1,475 of record DOTC01000155.1, read on the forward strand.
AAGTCGATCTTCGTCCAGCCGTCCAAGCTCCCGGCGCCGGACGTCGCCGCGAAGCTGCTCTCCCGCCGGCTGTCCAGGCCCGTCGCCGAACTGCGGAAAGCGTTCGCGTCGGAGAAAAATTTCCTCTGGGTCCGGCGGCAGATGCCTTCCACGATCGCCGAGGAGATCGTCCGGGAGGTCAGGGAGGCGCTCCCCAAGGGGAAGGGCGGCCGGGGCGCGGAAGGGATCGGCACGGTCGAGGAGCCGAAGCGCTTCTACCCCAACCGCGAGCTCGCCGCGTCGGTCATCGGGTTCACCGACGTGGACAGCGCCGGGATCGAGGGAATCGAGCTGTCGCTGGACAAGGTCCTGCGGGGGGAGAGCGCCTACCTCATGTGCGAGCGCGATGCGCGGGGCCGCGTCATCGTCCCGGCGGACGCGCCGATCGAGGCCAACGCGCAGGGGCACTCCGTCACCCTCACCATCGACCGGAACATCCAGCACACGGCCCAGACCGAGCTCACGGAGGCGGTGAAGAAGTACAGGGCCCGCGGGGGGGTGGCCCTGGTCCTGCAGCCCAAGACCGGGGAGATCCTCGCGATGGCGTCCCTCCCCACGTTCAACCCGAACAGCGTCTCCTCGGCCCCCCCGGAGGCGAGGAAGAACCGGACGATCACCGACGTCATCGAGCCGGGATCGACCTTCAAGGTGTTCACGCTGGCCTCCGCGCTGGAGACGGGCGCGATCGGCATCCGCGACCGGGTCTTCTGCGAGAACGGGACGTACCGGTACGCCGGCCGCGTGATCCACGACACCCACAAGCACGGCTGGCTCGCCGTCCCCGAGGTGATGAAGGTCTCGAGCAACATCGGGATGATCAAGGTCATGGACAAGATGGACCCCGGACGGTTTCACGCCATGATCCGCGCGTTCGGGTTCGGGACGAAGACGGGGGTGGAGCTTCAGGGGGAATCGCAGGGGCTGGTCCCTTCGCGGGACGAGTTCCGGAAGATCCGGCGCGCAACCGTCTCCTTCGGGCAGGGAATCGCCGTCACGCCGCTCCAGCTGGCCTCCGCGATGGCCTCCGTGGTGAACGGCGGGAAGATGATGAAGCCGTATCTCGTCAAGGAGATCACCGACCCGGAGGGGAAGGTGGTCTACCGCGGCGAACCGAAGGAGCTTCGGAGGACGATCTCCCCCAGGACGTCCGCGCAGATGCGGGAGATCCTCGGGGATGTGGTCCAGGAGGACGGGACCGGCACGGAGGCCCGCATCAAGGGCTTCCTCGTCGGCGGGAAGACGGGGACGGCGCAGAAGGTGGAGGTGGGGTCCGGCCGGTACTCCCCGGACAAGCGGGTCTCCTCCTTCGTCGGGTTCCTCCCCCTCCATGACCCCGAGTTCCTCGTCCTCGTCGTCGTCGACGAGCCGAAAGGGGCGGTGTACGGCGGCGTGGTCGCGGCCCCCGCGTTCAACCAGATCGCGGTGAAGACGGCCTACTACCTGGGACTCACCCCCACGGAGCCGGTCGGGGAGAGGGTGGCCGGGGCGGACCGGGAGCCTCCCAAAGCCGCGGGCGTGCGGGTGACCCGCGTGGCCATGGGGCCCGCGGAGAGCGCGATGGTCATGCCGGACCTTACGGGCCTGAGCATGGGGAGGGTGGTGGACCTGATGGGCCGGTATTCGGTGAGGGTCCGGCTGGTCGGCACCGGCCTGGCCCGCGTCCAGTCCCCCGGCCCCGGCGAGATTCTCGTCCCCGGCACGGCGTGCACCGTGACCTTCGGGGCGGAGTCGGACGAACGATGAGACTGGCGAAAGTCCTCGCAGGCATCATGCCGGTGGAGGCCGCTCTCGGGTCGCTCGAGATCGGCGGCATCTCGATCGATTCCCGAAAGACGCGGCCCGGCGATCTGTTCGTCGCGATCCGGGGAGAGCACGCGGACGGCCACTCCTTCCTCGAGGAGGCGGCGCGGGCGGGCGCGGCGACAGCCCTCGTCGAGCGGGAGGTCTCCCCCCTCCCGCTCCCCCTTCCCTGCCTGCGGGTGCGGTCGACGTCCGCGGCCCTGCCTGCCGTGGCGGTCCGCTTCTTCGGCGACCCGTCGGCGGGCCTGACCGTGATCGGGGTGACGGGCACCAACGGGAAGACGACCGTCACCTACCTTCTCGAGTCGATCCTCGAGGCGGCGGGGCTGCGGACGGCCGTGATCGGGTCGGTCAATTACCGGCTGGCCGGGAGGATCCTGCGGACGGGACTGACCACGCCCTTCCCCCACGAGCTTCAGGAGGTGATGGCGGCCGCGCTGTCCGCGGGCGCGAGCCACGTCGTGATGGAAGTGTCGTCCCACAGCACGGCGCAGGGCCGGATCGAGGGGGTGCGGTTCGACGCGGGCCTGTTCACCAACCTGTCGCACGA
>DOTC01000132.1 GCA_003513855.1 Deltaproteobacteria bacterium
CGACCAGTTCAGGAGCGCCTCGGCCCCGGCAGCCTTGACCTTCGTCACCTCGGCCGTCAGGTCGGTGGAGGCCTTGTCGTAGACCTCGCTGGCCACGATCGTGATGCCGTTCTCCGGCGCGAGCTTTTCGATCTGCCCCTTGCCCGCCTTGCCGAACCCGGTATTGCCGGACAGGACGCCGATCTTGGAGATCTTCATTCTCTTCATCTGGTTCAAGATCGCCTGGATGGCATCGCTGTCCTTCTGCGGGGTNNGATCAGCTGCTTGGCGAAGGAGACCGCCTTCTCGGGCTTCCCTTCCGAATCCATGATGAACAGTTCGACCTTGTGCCCGTTGATCCCCCCCTTGGCATTGACTTCCTCGGCAAGCATCTCGAGCGTCCTGGACTCCGGCCCGCCGAGAAAGGAAGCCCCTCCGGTCACCGCGAGGATCGCCCCCACGCGGATCGGCTCCGCCGCCTGGACGCCCGCCCCCAGAAAGAGCGCAAACGCCAGGATTCCGATGATGACTCCGCTTCTCCCCCGCATTTCCCCCTCCTTTGTGATGATATGTCCGCCGCCCCCGCGCTGCGTGTCCCGGTTTCCGTCGAAACCCGGGGACCCGGCGGGTAAATATCTTACCCTACCACTTTCCGGCCGGTTTTCGTTCAACTCCCCTCCGGGGTCACAGGGCGTAGACCTCCTCCCCCTTGAGCACCCGCACCCCGGCCCCCGTAAGGACCGAGATCGCCTTGTCCGTCTCGTCGAACCGGAAGATGATGATCGCGTTGTCCCCCGACCGCTGTACGAAGGCGTACATGTACTCCACGTTGATCCCCGCCTCGTGCAGGACCTTGAGGATCCCCCCGAGCCCTCCGGGGCGGTCGGGAACCTCGAGGGCCACCACCTCCGTCTTTCCCACCGTGAACCCCGTTTCCTTCAGGACCTGCTTCGCCCGGTCGGTCTGGTTGACGATCAGGCGCAGGATCCCGAAATCGGCGGTGTCGGCCAGGGAGAGCGCCCGGATNNGAAATCTGCTCGACCTTCATGTCGCCCCTCCGGCGGGCAGGCCCCGCCCCCTATAACTTCCGGTTGTCGATGACCCGCCTGGCCTTTCCCTCGCTCCGCTGGATCGTCTTCGGCTCCACCAGCTTCACCTTGCTGGAGACGCCGAGCAGGTCCTTGATCTCGTGCTCGATCCGCCTCGCCAGCGTCTCGAGCCCCTTGATCTCGTCCGAGAAGATCGCCTCCCCCACCTCCACCTGCACCTCGAGGAGGTCCAGGGACCCCTCCCGGGAGACGATCAGCTGGTAGTGGGGCTCGACGCCCTCGATCGCCATCAGCACCGACTCGATCTGGGACGGGAAGACGTTGACCCCCCGGATGATGAGCATGTCGTCGGTCCGCCCGGAGATCCGGTCCATCCGCACGTGCGTCCGGCCGCAGGGGCAGGGGGTGACGTTGAGGCGGGAGATGTCGCGCGTCCGGTAGCGGATCACGGGGAACGCCTCCTTGGTGATCGTGGTGAAGACGAGCTCCCCCGTCTCCCCGAAGGGAAGCGCCTTCCCCGTCGCCGGATCGATGATCTCCGCGATGAAGTGGTCCTCGAAGATGTGCAGGCCGCTTTTCTCCTCGATGCACTCGGACGCCACCCCCGGCCCGATGACCTCCGAGAGCCCGTAGATGTCGAGCGCGCTGATCTTGAGCTTCCTCTCGATCTCCGCCCGCATCGATTCGGTCCACGGCTCGGCCCCGAACAGGCCGCACTTGAGCCGCAGGCCGGAGGGGTCGACCCTCTCCTCCGCCATCACCTCCGCGAGGTTGAGCGCGTAGGAAGGGGTGCACAGGAGAATGGTGGACCCGAAGTCCTGCATCAGCATGATCTGCCGCTTGGTGTTCCCGCCCGAAATGGGAATGACGGTCGCGCCGATCCGCTCCGCCCCGTAGTGGGCCCCCAGCCCCCCCGTGAACAGGCCGTACCCGTAGGCGTTGTGGACCACGTCCCCCTTCGTCGTCCCGCCGCAGGCGAGCGTGCGGGCCATGAGCTCCGCCCAGATGTCGATGTCGCGGCGCGTGTAGCCGACGACGGTCGGCTTGCCCGTGGTCCCCGAGGAGGCGTGCACGCGCACGACCCGCTCCATCGGGACGGCGAACAGGCCGAACGGGTATGTCTCCCTCAGGTCCTCCTTCGTCGTGAAGGGAAGATTCTCCAGGTCCCCGAGGCTTCGCACGTCGCCTGCCCTGCACCCCGCCTCGTCGAGCTTGCGGCGGTAGAACGGCACGGCGCCGTAGACCCTGTCGACCAGGTCCCGGAGCCGCTTCGCCTGCAGGGCCCGCAGGGCCTCCCGCGGCAGCGTTTCGAACTCGTCGTCCCAGATCATCCGTCATCCTCCGTTCCCGGGGGAGACCGCGCGGTCCGCCCCCGCCGGGGCTACCGTCCCGCCCCGCGCGGGGCCAGGAGGGCGCGGCCGGCGCGGAACGCCTTCTCGTTCACCTCCAAGATCCTCTCCGGGAGCCGGGCCCGGAGGGCCTCCAGGTAGCACGTCTCCGGAAGCGGGAGCAGGCGGGAGGCGGCTCCCACCATCACCATGTTCACGGCGCGCACCTCGCGCAGGGAGAGGGCGGCGGCCAAGGCGTCCACCATGTACAGGTTCGGGGTCACCCCGGCAAGCCTCTCCTCGATCCGTTCCGGGTACCTCTCCCGCCCGGTGGCCACCGAGGGGGGCATGATCTCCTGGGCGTTGACGACCGCCGCTCCCTCCGGCGAAAGGAAGTGCGCGAACCGCAGCGCCTCCATCTTCTCGAAGGCGATCAGCAGGTCGGCCGTTCCCGGCTCGATGAGCGGCGAGAAGACCTTCGGGCCGTACCGCAGGTGGGTCGTCACCGCCCCGCCGCGCTGGGCCATCCCGTGCACCTCGCTCTTCTTCACGTCGTACCCGGCGAGCAGGAACGCCTCTCCCAGCACCTCGGACGCGAGGAGGGCCCCCTGCCCGCCCACGCCCGCGAGGAAGACGTTCCCGCGGGCCTGCTTCAATCTTTTTTCTCCAGGATCGCCTGGAACGTGCACAGCGGAGGGCACTGGTTGCACCCGTCGCACAGGAGGGGATTGATGCGGGCCATCCCCTTCTGGGACNNAGGACGCACGGCGCCTCCGTGATGATCACGGACGGCTCCCCGCGGAAGAGCTCCCTCCGGAGGACCGCCTCCGTCCGCTCCATGTCGTGCGGGTTGACCGTGTAGACGTGGTCCACCCCGACGGCCCGGCAGAGCGCTGCCAGGTCCAGCCGGCGGGTCGGCTCGCCCAGGAGCGTCCTGCCCGTGGCCGGGTTCTCCTGCGCGCCGGTCATGGCGGTCGTCCGGTTGTCCAGGATGATCACCGTGGTAAAACCGCGGTTGTACACGATGTCGATCAGGGGCGTGATCCCCGAGTGGAGGAAGGTCGAGTCCCCGATGACCGCCACCACCTTCCCGAGGGCGGCTTTTCCCAGCGCCTTCTCGATCCCGAAGGCGTTCCCCAGGGAGGCCCCCATGCAGACGCAGGTGTGCATCCCCACGAGCGGCGGGAGGGCGGCCAGGGTGGAGCAGCCGATGTCGCCGGCCACCGTGACCTTGAGCTTGTTCAGGACGTAGAAGAGCCCCCGGTGCGGGCACCCCGGGCACAGGTTCGGCGGCCTGCCGGGGAGTCCCTCGGCCGGGCGGACGGGGACCGACTTCCCGGAAATCCCGTCCCGGACGATCCGGGGGGAAAGCTCCCCCACGATGGGGATGATCTCCTTCCCCTGCACGGGCACTCCCAGGGCCTTCACGTGCGTCTCGATGTGGGGGTCCAGCTCCTCGACCACCACCAGCCGCGACACGCCCGCCGCGAACTCCCGGATGAGCCGCGACGGCAGCGGGTGCGCCATCCCCAGCTTGAGAACCGACGCTTCGGGAAACGCCTCGCGGACGTACTGGTACGAGACGCCGGCCGTGATCACCCCCATCTCCCGGTCGCCCCACTCGATCCGGTTGCCGTCGAACGTTTCCGCGAACTCCGCGAGCGACCGCATCCTCTCCTCGACGATCGCGTGGCGCCGCCTCGCGTTGTCGGGAAGCATGACCCACTTGGCCGGGTCGCGCACGAACCCCAGGGCGGGAGAGGGTCCGGACGCCTCGCCCAGCCGGACCGCTCCCTTGGCGTGGGAGATCCGGGTGGTGCTCCGCAGGAAGACCGGGGTGTCGAACCGTTCCGAAAGGGCAAAGGCGAGCCGGGTGAACTCCTTCGCCTCGAAGGAGTCGGACGGCTCCAGCATCGGGATCTTCGCCGCGACGGCATAGTGGCGGTTGTCCTGCTCGTTCTGGGACGAGTGGAGCTCGGGGTCGTCGGCGGTGACGATCACGAACCCCCCGCGGACCCCCGTGTAGGAGGCGGTGAAGATCGGGTCGGCGGCGACGTTCACCCCCACGTGCTTCATCACCGCAAGCGCCCGCGCCCCCGCCATCGAGGCGCCGTGCGCCACCTCGACCGCCACCTTCTCGTTGGGGGCCCACTCCGCGTAGACTCCTTCGTACCGGGCGAAATTCTCGAGGATTTCCGTGCTCGGGGTCCCGGGATACGCGGAGGCGACCGCAACCCCCGCCTCGTACGCCCCCCGGGCGATCGCCTCGTTTCCGGACAGCAGCTCGACCTTTTCCCTTGCCGGGACGGACAACGATTTTCCTTTCTTTCCTGCCGGGATAAGTCCTATAAAGTAGCATATAGCCCCACTCCTTTCAATTGCGGCGAGCGGGGTTTGCTATACTTGACCGATACCCGACCAGGAGGATGAGCATGAAGATCGGCGTGCTGACCGGCGGCGGGGATTGCCCGGGCCTCAATGCCGTCATCCGGGCGGTGGTCCGGAAATCCGACAATTACGACTCCCGCGTCGTGGGCATCCGGAACGGGTGGAAGGGGCTGGTCGACATCTCCTACACCGACCTCGACGTCAAGATGGTCTCGGGGATCCTGCCCATAGGCGGAACGATCATCGGCACCTCCCGGACCAACCCCTTCAAAGACCCCGGCGGCCCCGACAAGGTCCTGAAGAACTTCCGGCTGCTGGGGCTCGACGCGCTCGTCGCCATCGGGGGGGAGGACACCCTGGGGGCGGCGAGCAAGCTCTACGAGCGCGGCCTGCCGGTGGTGGGCGTCCCCAAGACGATCGACAACGACCTGTCCGGGACCGACTTCACCTTCGGGTTCGACACGGCGGTCTGCATCGCCACCGACGCCATCGACCGGATCCACACGACGGCCGAATCCCACAACCGGGTCATGGTCGTGGAGGTGATGGGCCGGAACGCCGGCTGGATCGCCACCTTCTCGGGGATCGCGGGCGGAGCGCACGTGATCCTCATCCCGGAAAAGCCGATCGACCTCGACGAGGTGTGCGACCTGATCCTGCGCCGCCACAGCCGCGGGAAATCGTTCAGCATCGTCGTCGTGGCGGAAGGTGCGAAGTTCGCCGAGAAATCGGGCGAGAGCGGCCAGGTCATCGTCCAGGAGAGGAAGACCGACGAGTTCGGGCACGTGCGCCTGGGGGGGATCTCCCAGGTGCTGGCCACCGCGATCGAGGAGCGGACGAAGTTCGAGACCCGCTACGTGGTTCTCGGCCACATCCAGCGCGGCGGCTCCCCCTCCGCCCACGACAGGGTTTTGGCCACCCGGTTCGGCGTCTTCGCCACCGAGATGGCCCACCGCGGAGAGTTCGGGAAGATGGCTGCGCTCCAGGGGAGCCGGATCGTGCCCGTTCCCCTCGCGGAAGCCACCGCGCAGTCCAAGACGGTCGAGATGGGGATCTACCACATCGCCGAGGAGTTCTTCGGGTAACGGAGGGGCCGCCCCACCGTGACCGTCCTGTTGCGGGATGCCCGTGCCGGCTGCCGCAGCCTCGGAGGGGGTCCCTCGCTTCGTCGCTCGACTTGCGATGCACCCGCAAGTCTGCGCTCGCCCTTTCTCCCCGAGAAGCTCCGCTCGGAACCCCCATCCTCGGCTGCTCCGTCACGGTCATCCCGCAAAGGAAACCTGGGCGTCTCCCCTACCGGTGGCAGGGAGCGTAGATGAGAGGAAGCCCCCCGCGAACGCCTGGCACCGGGAGGAACGCCCGGGTTAGAGGATTTTGCCGCGGGCGTCGAACGCGCCGGGATAGTAGCGGATGACCGGGGCGCCCCCGCCGTCGACCGCGGCGACGTCGAACCGCGCCTCCCTCCACGAGTCCGGCGGGATCGTCGCCAGGTACGCCCGCGCCGCGGCCACGATTCTCCTGCGCTTGACCGGCCCCACGGACTCCTCCGGGAGCCCGTGCCCGTCCTCCTCGCGGAACCTGACCTCGACGAACGCGAGAACGTCCCCGTCCCGGGCGATGATGTCGATCTCGCCGCCGCGGGCGCGGAAGTTCCTCTCCACGACCCGCACCCCCCTTTCCCCGAGGTACGCGCAGACCGACTCTTCGGCCTCGCGGCCGGCCGCCGCCCTCTCGTCCGGCAGCCGGGTCACCCGGGAAGGACCCCGCGGAAGGTCTTGCGGTGGATCGGGGAGGGGCCGAGAACCGCCAGGGCGGCCAGGTGGGCCTTCGTCGGGTACCCCTTGTGGGAGGCGAAGCCGTACCCGGGGTAGACCCGGTCGTACTCGAGCATCAGCCGGTCCCGGGTGACTTTCGCGAGGATGGACGCCGCCATGACCGAGACGCAGCGGGAGTCCCCGGAAACAAGCGGTTCCTGGCGGATGGTCCCCCACGGGCCGTCCGCCCCCCCCGGGATCGGGAGGTGCCCGTCGACGTAGAGAAAGTCCGGAACGGGGTCGAGTTTTTCCACCGCCCGGCGCATCGCGAGGAGCGACGCCCGCAGGATGTTCTCCCGGTCGATCTCCTCGTGGGTGGAATGGGCGACCGCAAAAGAAAGGGCGTTCGACGTGACAAGAAAAAAGGCCCTTTCCCTCGCTTTCGGGGAAAGGGCCTTCGAATCGCGGATTTCCGGACTTTTAAACCCCGGGGGAAGCACCACCGCCGCCGCCATCACCGGTCCGGCGAGCGGCCCCCGTCCGGCCTCGTCGACGCCGGCCA
>DOTC01000199.1 GCA_003513855.1 Deltaproteobacteria bacterium
CCCGGTCCCTCCCCGGGACCGGGCACCGGCGTCATTGATGCATCTTGAGGATCGCTTCCGCTTCGTCGGTCCGGGTCTGGAAAATCTTCTCCGGTTTCACGAGCATGACCGGGCGTTTCGTCGTGTACACGACTTTCTCCGCGACGCTGCCCATGAGGGCCCTGGTAAGTCCCGTGCGGCCGTGCGTGCTCATGATGATGAACTCCACATCCTCTCTGTGGGCAACGCCGAGAATTCCGGCATATGCAGGTCCTTCCCCGATCTCGATCCTGGCCTTGACCCCTTTTCCTTCGAGCCGTGAGACAATTTTTCCCAGGTAGGCGTTCGCGTCGGCGATGGTGTCCATCGCTGCACTTTCCTCAGACGCGGGACCCGCCTCCGGGGCAGTCGCCAGGGGGTTCTGGACGACCCGGAAGAGAATCACTTCGTAGCCGAGGGCTTTCGCAATCTTTTCGGCCTGTTCGACCGCCCGCTCCGCCAGCGCGGACCCGTCCAGTGGGACGAGGATCTTCGGTTGCATCGTCATACCTCCTTTTCAGGGAAACCGTCGCCAGGTTAACGGACCACTTCGTGTTTCCATTGTATAAAACAAACTGGATTCAGTCAAAAGGATCATCCCGCACGATTCGCGATGATATGATGATCCGTGCGGAAGCCGGGGCGTGGTTGTCGCCGGCATTCCAGGCGCCTTTGCACCCGTAACGGAGCGAATCGAGGGATCAACCGCATGTCCCGCACTGTCCTCGTGATGGAAGACGACAGGGATATCGCCCGTCTTCTGGAGCTCCATCTTCGGGACGAGGGGTATTCGGTAACCATTGCCACCGACGGGAAAACAGGCCTCCAGCAGGCGCTCTCGAAATCCTACGACCTCATCATTCTGGACCTCATCCTCCCGGGGATGGACGGTCTGGAAGTGTGCCGGCGCATTCGAACGCGGCCGGACTACACGCCCGTCCTGATGCTGACCGCAAAGTCCGAGGATCTGGACCGGATCCTGGGCCTGGAGATGGGAGCCGACGATTACCTCACGAAACCATTTAACATTCGGGAGCTACTTGCCCGGGTAAAGGCCCTTTTCCGCAGAGTGGAGGCCTTTCGGGAAAAGGAGGCGAGAGGAGGGCAGGAGACGATCCGGGCCGGTGACCTGGTCATCGACCCGGAAAAGCGCAAGGTGATCGTCCAGGGGAAACCGGTACACCTCACCGCCCGGGAATTCGAGCTCCTGTGGGAATTTGCCCGTCATCCGGGGAGGGTCTACACCCGTGCCCAGCTGCTCGACAAGGTGTGGGGGTACAGCTATCAAGGGTATGAGCACACCGTCAATTCCCATATCAATCGCCTGAGGGAAAAGATCGAAGGGAACCCCGCCAAGCCCCGGATCATCCTAACGGTATGGGGAGTCGGCTACAAGTTTGCCGACCCAGGAGATCGGGAAAAGAGGTAGCGGTGTTCCGGACGCTCTACGGAAAGCTCTCGGCCGTTCTGCTCCTTCTGTTCTTAGGCATCGGGATCCTGTTCGTCCTGCTGACCCTGTTCACGACGCGAGTCCATCTCCAGGAAATGACACAGAAGCTGAACCGGTCCCTTGCCCTGCATATCGCCTCGGAGACACCCCTGATCCAGGGCGGACGCGTGAAGGAGGGGGCGATCCGCGAGATCTTTCACATGCTGATGGCGGTCCATCCCGGGATCGAGGTGTATCTGCTCGACAAGGAAGGAAAAATCCTTACCTATTCCGCCCCCCCCGGCAAGGTGAAAAGGGAGCGCGTCTCCCTTGCGCCGCTGGAATCGTTTCTTCGGGGGGCGAAAGCGTTTCCCATCCTGGGAGATGATCCACGAAGTCCCCGGAAGGAAAAGGTGTTCTCCGTTGCCCCGGTCCCTCCCGGAGGCCCGGTGGAAGGGTACCTGTACATCATTCTCGGAGGCGAGGAGTACGACACCGTCTCCCGGATGCTCCAGGGAAGCTATATCGTCCGGCTGAGCACGTGGGTGGCAGGGGGCGGGGTGCTCTTTGCCCTCATGACGGGTCTGCTCCTGTTCTACCGTATCACCTACCGCCACCGGAGGCTGGCAAAGGCCGTCGTCGATTTCCAGGAAAGCGGGTTTTCCGACGCTCCCGATATTCTCCCAGGACTTGACGCGGGCAAGGGGGATGAAATCGGACAGCTGGGAGCCGCCTTTACGAAAATGGCGGATCGGATCGCCCAGCAGATTCGGGACCTTCGCCAGTCCGACCATCTCCGGCGGGAGCTTGTGACCCATGTCTCCCACGACCTCAGAACGCCGCTGACCTCCCTCCAGGGGTATCTCGAAACCCTCTCCATGAAAAAGGCGGAGCTTTCCCCCGGGGAACGGGAGGAGTATCTGCGGGTTGCCCTGCTTCACTGCCGGAGGCTCTCCACGCTGGTATCGGAGCTGTTCGAACTGTCGAGGCTCGATTCTCCCGACGTGGCGATCCGTCACGAGCGGTTTTCTCTGGGGGACCTCGTCCAGGACGTGCTTCAGAAGTTCCGGCTTGCGGCGGAGGAAAAGAAGGTCCACCTCTCGGTGCGGATCGAGGAGGGGATCCCGTTTGCCGTAGGCGATATCGCCCTCATGGACCGGGTGCTGGAGAACCTGATCGGAAACGCTCTTCGGCACACCCCGGAAAACGGCCGCATCACCATCGAGGCGGAGAACGCCGGCTCCGGATTGGCCGTCCGGGTTTCCGATACGGGATGCGGCATTCCGCCCGAACGGCTTTCCCGTCTGTTCGACCCGATTCCAGGGAGATTCGGCGATCCGGGAAAGGACGGGGAGGGCGCCGGTCTAGGCCTGGTCATCGCCCGCAGAATCCTCGAGCTTCATGGAACCGATATCACGGTACACAGCGTGGTTCACGAAGGATCGACGTTCGCATTCCATTTGCCGGGAACGGATTATGCTCGTCCGTCCCCGTGATTCATTTGTGATTCTTTCGTAACGGGTTCGTGACATCGGTACGGCATGATGGAAGAGAAACATGGGGACCAAACACGGAACGGGAGGCAGGGACGCGATGGAAAGATGGATGGAACGGGAAATGGGGAGGGGGGAGTTTCTCCGGAATATTCTCCTCCTGGCGGGTGCCGTTCTGCTCGACCCGGGGATCCCGGGAGGACGGGCAGGCGCAGCGGAACCTCCGGCGGCGCCCAAAGACGGAAAACCGATGGATAACGGAACGATCAGAATCTATTCCGCTGCGCAAGAGAGGTATGTCATGGAGGAAAAAATCCGCAAGACGGACAAAGAGTGGAAGGATCAGCTGACGCCCGCGCAGTACCAGATCACGCGAAAAAAGGGGACTGAAAGGGCAGGCACCGGGAGATACTTGAACAACCACGAGAAGGGGATCTACCGGTGCGTCTGCTGCGGAACGGATCTGTTCCGTTCGGAGACCAAGTACGAGTCCGGTACGGGATGGCCGAGCTTCTATGCGCCGATTGCCGAAGAGAACGTCCGTACCCAGGACGACTCCAGCTGGCTCATGAAAAGGATCGAGGTGCTGTGCCGAAGATGCGACGCACACCTGGGCCACGTCTTCGACGATGGCCCGAAGCCGACAGGGCTTCGCTACTGCATCAACTCCGCGGCTCTGGATTTCACCAAGGCGGAGGGAACGGGTAAGTAGCGGGCGGCCATGAGGCGGATCGCGAAGGACCCGAATTTCGGAAAAGGAGCAGGACCATGTCGAAATGGAAGGGGTATCTTTTCCCCTTGTCGTTGGCGCTCGTCGCGGCCACCTCGGTTGCGACAGGTGATCAGAAGGGGGCGAACGTGAAGGAAAAGGCGGCGAATACCATGGAAAAGGCGACTTTTGCCGGAGGATGCTTCTGGTGCNNGCCGGCGGGTGCTTCTGGTGCATGGAATCGCCGTTCGACAAGCTGCCCGGGGTCGTCTCGGTTACCGTCGGCTATACCGGGGGGGCGGTGAAGAATCCGACCTACGAGCAGGTGTCCGCGGGCGGGACCGGGCACGCCGAAGCGGTGCAGATCGTCTACAACCCCTCGGAGATCGGTTACGAGAAGCTCCTCGATGTCTTCTGGCACAATACGGACCCGACCGTAAAGGACCGCCAGTTCTGCGATGTCGGTTCCCAGTACCGCCCCGGCATCTTCTACCACAGCGAAGAGCAACGTCTTCTGGCCCTCAGGTCGAAGGAGGCCCTGGAGAAGACCAAACCCTTCAAGGAACCGATCCTCACCGAGGTCACGGCGGCGGGAGAGTTCTATCCGGCCGAGGAGTATCACCAGCATTACTACCGGAAAAACCCGATTCGCTACAAGTACTACCGCTCCGGGTGCGGCCGCGACCGGCGGCTCAAGGAGCTCTGGGGCGATGCGGCCGGACATTGAGCGGAACCCGGGCATAGGAAGGACATGGCGATGTATTTTCCCAGGAGACGGCACCTCGTTTCCCTTGTCGTTGCGATGCTGGGTATCCTTTTCCTGCCGGCATCGGGAGGTTCCGGCGGTCCGGATCCATTAGGCGGGGGATATCGTGCGGCCACCTTTTACGTGGCCTGATACGACGTGGGAAAAGCGGCCCTGGAAGGGCTGCACGGGGTAAAGAAGGTCGAAAGGGGTTTCCGCGGCGCGAGGGAGATCAACACGGTATATTTCGACCCCGCGGAGATCGACGTGGAAACGATGGTGGACGCGCTGACCCGGGCCGGAACCTATCGGGGAAAGGCGGAATGAAGGGGAGAGCGACAGCGGGACGAGAGAGGCATGCCCGACCGATGGAAGCGCCACGCGCCGGGCCCTCTCCCGTCCCGCTCACAATCTAGGCGAGGGTGTCGACCAGCCCTTTCACCGCCGCCACCGACTTGTCCATCATCGCCTGTTCCTCGGCGTTGAGCTTGAACTCGATGATCTTCTCGACGCCGCCGGCTCCCAGCACGGTGGGTACCCCGACGAAATAGCCCTTCACGCCGAACTCGCCGTTCAGGTAGACGCAGGAGGCGAGGACCCGCTTCTGGTCCTTGAGCACGGACTCGACCATGGCGATGGTTGAGGAAGCCGGAGAGTAGAAGGCGGAACCGGTCTTCAGAAGGGCGACCACCTCGCCGCCGGCCTTGCGGGTGCGGTTCACCATCGCTTCCATCACTTCCTTCGCCTTGGCCGCATCACCGTACTTCCGCTCCAGCAGTTCCATGACCGGAATCCCGCCTACGTTGGCGTACCGGACCAGGGGAACCATGTCGTCTCCGTGTCCGCCGAGGGTCAGGGCGGTCACGTCCCGGACGGAGACGCCGAGTTCCCAGGCGATAAAGGTGGCGAAACGGGCCGAGTCGAGAACTCCGGCCTGCCCGATGATCCGGTTGTAGGGTAAGCCGGTGATCTTCTGGCAGAGAGTCACCATCGCGTCCAGCGGGTTGGAGATGACGATGACAAAGGATTGCGGGGCGTACTTCTTAATCCCCTCGGCGACCTGTCTCATGATCTTGGAGTTGACCTCGATCAGGTCGTCGCGGCTCATTCCCGGCTTACGGGGAAGACCCGCTGTAACGATGACGATGTTCGCGCCGGCGATATCCTCGTAGTTGTTGGTTCCCTTGAGGGAGAGATCGAAGCCGTCGACCGGAGAAGCCTCGGCGATGTCGAGACATTTCCCCTGGGGCATCCCTTCGACGATGTCGAACAGCACGACGTCGCCGAGTTCGCGCTGGGCGCAGAGCTGAGCAAGCACGCCGCCGATCTGACCGCCACCGATGATCGCAATCTTCTTTCTGGCCATGACTGCCTCCTTGGGGATATGTGGTCGAACAAAGAGGAAAGATCAATCACAAAATAAACCATTTTCTCACCGGTTTCCATGAAAATCCGGGGGTGTGCACCGACAGGGTAAGCCCCTCCCTCAGGCCTTCGGTCCCCGTTGCGTCACCGATCGATCATTGCGTGGTACTGCTGGAGACTTCTGACATCCCCCCGTCCTTGGAGGACCGCCGAGATTCCCTTTGCCGCCGCAATGGCGGCCGCGGTGGTGGTGATGTGTGGAACCTGGTACTTGATGGCCGCCTTCCGGATGTAGGAGTCGTCGTGAACGCTCATCTTCCCGACGGGCGTATTCACGATGAGCTGGATCTCCCCGTTCTTGATGGCGTCCACGATGTTGGGGCGTCCCTCGTGCAGCTTCAGGATAGGCGACGATGGGATGCCGCTCTTCGCGAGGAACATCTGCATCCCTTCGGTTGCCACGAGGGAGAAGCCCAGCTCGGTGAAGCGCCGGGCCGCCTCGAGGGCCCCCGGGCGGTCGCGCTCGGAAACCGTGATGAGAACCGTCCCCTCGAGCGGGAGGAATTGCGAGGCCGCGACCTGCGCCTTGAAAAACGCCTCCCCGTAGGTGTTCGCCATCCCCAGGACCTCGCCGGTGGAGCGCATTTCCGGCCCGAGGAGGGGGTCGACCTCCGGAAACATGTTGAACGGGAAGACCGCCTCCTTGACCCCGAAGTAGGGAATCGGGCGGCGGGCAAGGGAAAGGTCGCGCAGCTTCTTCCCGAGCATCACCTGGGTAGCCAGCCGGGCCATCGGGATGTTGCACACCTTGCTCACGAGCGGCACCGTCCGGCTTGCGCGGGGGTTGGCCTCGAGGATGAAGACCGTGTCGTTGGCGATGGCGTACTGGATGTTTATGAGCCCCACGACCCCGAATTCGATGGCGATCTTCCGGGTGTACTCCTCGATCGTGTCGATGTGCCTGCGGGAGATGCTCACCGGGGGGATCACGCAGGCAGAATCGCCGGAGTGCACACCGGCGAGTTCGATGTGCTCCATCACCGCCGGGACGAACGCGTCGGTCCCGTCGGCGATGGCGTCCGCCTCCGCTTCGATCGCGTCATCCAGGAACCGGTCGATCAGGATGGGGCGTTCGGGGGAAATTTCCACCGCCTTGGCGACGTATTCCCGGAGCATCTCCTCGTCGTGCACTTTCTCCATGGCGCGCCCGCCGAGGACGTAGGACGGGCGGACCATGAGCGGGTAGCCGATCCGGGCGGCGATTTCGATCGCCTCTTCCAGCGTGCTCGCCATGCCGGATTCCGGTTCGGGAATCCCCAGGCGTTCGATGATCCGTCGAAACCGGTCCCGGTCCTCGGCGAGGTCGATCGTCGACGGGGGGGTGCCGAGGATCCGGACGCCGGCCTTCTCGAGATCCGCGGCGAGGTTGAGCGGGGTCTGTCCGCCGAACTGGACNNGTAGGCGGCGTTCTCCACCCCGCTTACCGGGACGGCATCCCACGCTTCGATGACGCCCAGGGCGGTCCGCTTCTCCCGGATCCCGGCCTCGGGGATGGCGAGGATCTGGGAGAGGTACCGGTCGGCGAATCCGTCCTTTTTCGCCTGGACGAGAAGGTCGTCGGGAGGGAATGTCCCCCGGTACGCCAGGATTCGCTCCTCGAACCGGACGAGTTCCCGCATCTGCTCTATGAACCATGGTTTGATGTGCGTCAGCTCATAAAGGTCCTGCGTTCCCGCACCCTTGCGCAGCGCCTCGTACATGA
>DOTC01000046.1 GCA_003513855.1 Deltaproteobacteria bacterium
TCCACGTCACGCTCGTCCCCCTCATCCGGACGGCGGGGGAGCTCAAGACGAAGCCGACCCAGCACAGCGTGAAGGAGCTCCGCTCGATCGGCATCCAGCCCGACATCCTCCTGTGCCGCACGGACCGGGCGCTTCCGAAGGAGATCAAGGGGAAAATCGCCCTGTTCTGCAACGTCACCGAGGACGCGGTCATCACGGCCCGGGACGTCGACCTGATCTACGAGGTGCCGCTCGTCTTCCATCAGGAGGGGCTCGACGACAAGATCATGGAGCTGTTGAACATCTGGGCCGGCGAGCCCCGGCTCGAGCCGTGGGCCGACGTCGTGGAGAAATGGAAGAATCCCCGGGACGAGGTGACGATCGCCATCGTGGGCAAATACGTCAACCTGAAGGAGTCGTACAAGAGTCTCAACGAGGCCCTGACGCACGGGGGGATCGCCCATTCGGCGCGGGTCCTCCACCGCTACGTGGACTCCGAGGAGGTGGAGCGGCAGGGAGCGGAGGCGCTGCTCAAGGGGGCGGACGGCATCCTGGTCCCGGGCGGGTTCGGGGTGCGCGGCGTCGAGGGGAAGGTTGCGGCGGTCCGGTACGCCCGGGAGAACCGCGTCCCCTATTTCGGGATCTGCCTCGGGATGCAGGTGGCGGTGCTCGAGTTCGCCCGCAACGTCTGTGGGCTGGCGAAGGCCACGAGCCGGGAGCTCGATCCCGAGTGCGAGTGGCCGGTCATCGACCTGATGCCCGATCAGCGGGAGATCCAGGAAAAGGGGGCGACGATGCGGCTGGGGGCGTACCCCTGCCGTCTCGTCCCCGATTCGTTCGCCGGCAGGGCGTACGGGGCGGCCGAGATCTCGGAGCGGCATCGCCACCGGTACGAGTTCAACAACGAGTTCCGGGAAGAGCTCTCCGCCCGGGGGATGCGGATTTCCGGCCTGTCGCCCGACGGGCGGCTCGTGGAGATCGTGGAGATCCCCNNCCCCACCCGCTCTTCCGGGACTTCATCGGGGCGGCCCTCGCGTTTTCGAGCCAGGTCGGGGTGTGATCCGGCAGGTTGACATCGCGGGTCGCTTCCGCATCGGGGACGGGAACCCCCCGGCGTTCATCGCCGGCCCCTGCGTTCTCGAGTCCGCGGAGCTGGCGTTCTCCGTCGCGGCGTTCCTCTCTGCCCTGGGATCCCGCCTGTCCATTCCCGTCCTGTTCAAGGGGTCGTTCGACAAGGCGAACCGCTCGTCGGTGCGGTCCTACCGGGGGCCCGGGGAGCGGGAGGGGCTTTCGGTCCTGGCCGAGGTAAAGAACCGGTACGGCCTCCCGGTGACCACCGACGTCCACGAGCCGCGGCAGGTGGGGCAGGCCGCGAAGGTGGTGGACCTCCTCCAGATCCCGGCGTTCCTCTGCCGCCAGACNNGTCACGGAGCGGGGCACCTCCTTCGGCTACAACAATCTCGTCGTCGACTTCCGGGGAATCGCCGCGATCCGGGAGACGATCTGCCCGGCGATCTTCGATGCGACGCACAGCGTGCAGCTCCCGGGGGGAGCGGGGACCGCCTCCTCGGGGGAAAGGCGGTTCGTCGCCCCTCTGGCCCGCGCGGCGGTGGCGGCGGGGGCGGACGGACTGTTCCTGGAGATTCACCCCGACCCCGACCGCGCCCTTTCCGACGGGCCGAACAGTCTCCCCCTGGGGGACGTCGAGCCGCTGGTCCGGTCGCTCCTGGCGATCCGGGCGGCCGTGGAGGGTTCGGGGAGTGCGGCCGGCGGGAAAGGAGGGAGGGACGATGGTGCGTGACCAGCGCGGCCGGTTCACGGCGCTTGTTCAGCGGGCGTCCCGTGTCCTCTCGATCGAGGCGGAGGGGATCGCCGGGCTGCGGGAGAAGATCGACGAGAATTTCTGCCGGGCCGTCGACATCCTCCTGCAGGCGCCGGGGAAGGTGGTCCTGACGGGTGTGGGGAAATCCGGCCTGATCGGCCGGAAGATCGCCGCGACGTTCGCCTCCACCGGGACCCCCGCCTTTTTTCTTCACCCGGCCGAGGGGATGCACGGCGACATCGGGATGGTCCGGAAAGGGGACGTGATCATCGCCCTCTCGAACTCGGGGGAGACCGGCGAGATCGTCCGGCTCCTGCCCATCTTCAAGCGGCTCGGGCTTTCCCTCATCGCGATGACGGGGAACCCGGACTCCACCCTGGGACGGTACGCCGACGCGGCGCTGGACGTCGGGGTGCGCGAGGAGGCATGCCCGCTCGGCCTCGCGCCCACCGCCTCCACGACCGCCGCGCTGGCGCTCGGCGACGCCCTGGCCGTCGTCCTCTTCGAGGAGAAGGGGTTTTCCGAGCAGGACTTCGCCATGCTCCACCCCGGAGGGGAGCTGGGACACAGGCTCCAGAAGGTGGAGGACGTCATGCACCGCGGGGAGGAGATCCCGCTGGTTCTCCAGGAGACCCCGCTGAAGGACGCCCTCTTCACGATCAGTTCCAAACGGCTCGGGGTCACGGGTGTCGTGAACGGCAGCGGGGTCCTCGTGGGGGTGATCACCGACGGCGACGTCCGAAGGGCCATGGCCCGGGGGATCGACCTGTTCACGACGAAGGCGGGGGAGATCATGACCCGGGGGCCGAAGCGGCTCGTGGCGTCGGAGTTGGCCGCCTCCGCGCTGCGGAAGATGGAGGAGTTCTCGATCACGAGCCTGTTCGTCTTCGACGAGAGCGATCCGGAGAAGCCGGTCGGGATCGTCCACATCCACGATCTCCTGAAGGCGGGGATCGGATGAGCGGGCCGCGGGTGCGCCAGGGCGCCGAGGGGAAGGCGGCGAGAGTGCGCCTGTTCCTGGTCGACGTGGACGGGGTGCTGACCGACGGGGGGATCGTCTACGACGGGAACGGGGTGGAGACAAAGCGGTTCCACGTCCGCGACGGGCATGGCATCAAGATGATGCAGCGGGCGGGGATCGAGGTCGGGGTCATCACGGGAAGGACGTCGGAGGTGGTGCGGATCCGCGCGGAGGAACTGGGGATATCCGTCGTCCGGCAGGGGGTCTACGACAAGGTGTCCGCGTGGCGGGAGATCCTGCAGGAGAAACGGCTCTCCCCGGAGGAAAGCGCCTACGTGGGGGACGACATCGTGGACGTTCCCCTTTTGAGGCAGGTCGGTTTCGCGGCGGCGGTGGACGACGCCGAGGAATATGTCCTGTCCGAGGCCGACTTCATCTCGTCCCGCAGGGGAGGGCACGGTGCCGTCCGGGAGATCATCGAATTCGTGCTGAAGTCGTGCGGGGCGTGGGAGAAGGTCTCCGCGAAATACTTCGGCGCGGGGGGGGAGTTGTGATCGGCAGGCTGCTTGGGGGGATGGCGGTTGTCCTGCTCTTCGCGGGGGCCTACCTGATGGCCCTGAACGTGGCCAGGGAGGCGCGCCTGACCCCACCGCCGGATTCGCAGGCGGGGGACTCCGTGGGCCCGCAGATCATCCTGCGCGGCGTCGAGATGGTCGAGATGCGCCCGGAGGGGCAGGTCTACCGGCTCGTCTCGGACAACGCCTCCTATTCGGTCCGGTCGGGATACGCGTTTGCGTCGAACGTGACTCTGGTGCTCAAGGAGCGGGACGGGGACGTCGTGGTGACCGCCCCCGAGGCGTCCTGGGACATGAACGAAGGCTGGATCGACCTCGGGAAAGGGGCCTCCGCAAAGGACGGGTTGGGGTGGACCGCCGTTTCCCCCCGTGCGGGCGTGGACCTCAACGCCGAGGTCATCACCGCGGAGGATGCCCGTGTCGAGGGCCCCGGCCTGACGGTGGAAGGAAGCAACCTTCGGTGGCGGTGGCAGGAAGGCACGGTGGTGCTCGATTCCCCGAAGAGCAGAATCCTTCCCGGGAAGGTTCGGGCGCCGGAAAAGCGAGGGTAAGGAGATGAGCGATCGGAAAAAGCGTCTGCGGATCGTGATGCGTGTGGCGGTGGCGGGAGGAGCCGCCCTTCTGCTCGTTCTGCCCCCGGCGCTCCGGGCCGGTGCCGCGGAGGACCAGGAGGCGGTTCGTCCGGTCGAATTGGGGCGCCGGCCGATCGAGATCACGGCGGATCGCCTGAATGCCGACAGCGCCACGGATTCCGTGACGTTCGAGGGGAATGTCGTGGCGATCCAGGCGGATGTGACGCTTCATGCCGACCGGCTGCGCGCGGAATATTCCCGGGCGACCCGCACCGTCGATCAGATCACGGCGGAGGGAAACGTCCGGGTGGTCCAGGCGGGAAAGGAGGCCCGTGCCGACCGCGGCGTCTTCTATAACCAGGAGCAGCGGATCGTGCTTACGGGGGGGGCCGAGCTGGAGCAGGGGGAGAACACCCTCAAGGGGGACACGGTGACCATCTACCTGCGGGAGAACCGGTCCGTGATTACGGGCGGGAAGGGGGGACGCGTCCGGGCCGTCCTCCACCCGCAAGGTCTTCTGGAAGGGAAGGGAAAAGAAGACCGTTGAAATCCCTGGAGGTCCGCGACCTGAAAAAGAGATACCGCCGCCGGGAGGCGGTCAAGGGGGTTTCCCTCGGGATCGCGCCGGGGGAGGTCGTGGGCCTGCTGGGCCCGAACGGCGCGGGGAAGACCACGATCTTCTACATGATCGTGGGGCTGGTCCGGCCCGACGGCGGCACGGTCCTTCTCAACGGGGAGGATATCACCCGGCTGCCGATGCACCGGCGGGCCCGGTTGGGGCTGGGCTACCTCCCCCAGGAGCCGTCGGTCTTCCGGAAGCTGTCGGTCCGGGAGAACATCCTCGCCTTCCTGGAAGAGACGGACCTGCCATCGGGCGAGCGGGAGGAGCGGCTTCGGGAACTCCTCGCGGAGATGCGGATATCCCACGTGGGGGACGCCATGGGGTATTCCCTGTCGGGAGGGGAGCGGCGGCGCGTGGAGATCGCCCGTTCCCTGGTGATTTCCCCGGTCTTCCTGCTTCTGGACGAGCCGTTCGCCGGGATCGATCCGATCTCGATCGCGGACCTGCAGCAGGTGATCCTTGGCTTAAAGGAGAAGGGAATTGGGGTTATAATAACAGATCATAACGTCCGCGACACCCTCACGGTGTGCGATCGGGCGTACATCATCTCCGAGGGGGAGATCCTCCTCGAAGGGAGCCCCGGGGACATTGCATCGTCCCCGCGCGTAAGGGAAATTTACCTGGGAGAACAGTTCTCCCTGTAGGCAGCCAGGAGACGGATGGCCCTAGAACTGCGACAGTCCCTGAAGCTCAGCCAGCAGCTGGTCATGACTCCGCAGTTGCAGCAGGCGATCAAGCTTTTGCAGCTGTCGCGCATGGAGCTGCAGCAGGCGATCCGGGAGGAGCTCGAGGTCAACCCCGCCCTGGAGGAGGAGATGGAGGGGGCGCCGGAAGGGGAGGAGGAGGTGGCCGAGGCGTCTCCCCCGGCGGCCGAGGCGGAGAGCCCGGAGGTGTCCGATGCCCCTCCGTCCAAGGAGCTGATCGACCGCGTCGACTGGGACTACTACTTCGGGGACGGCGCCACGGCGTCCGGGACCGGGGGGGAGCGCGACCGCGAGGAGGAGGACGGTCGCCCCTACTACGAGAACCTTCTCACCCGAAAGCCCTCCCTCGCCGAGTACCTCCAGATGCAGATCAACCTGTCCCCCTCGGACGAGGCGGTCGGGGAGATCGCCCCCTACCTGATCGGGAACATCGACGATAACGGGTATCTCAAGGTATCCGCCGAGGAGACCGCCGAGACGCTCGGGAAGTCTCTCGGCGAGGTGGAGCGGGCGATCGCGAAGATCCAGACGCTGGATCCCGCCGGCGTCGGGGCCCGCGACCTCCGGGAGTGCCTGATGATCCAGGCCCGGGAGAAGGGGGAGGAGTATACCCTCCCCCTGAAGATCCTCTCCGACCACTTCGACTGCTTCACCCGGGGGGACGTGGCGGGCATCGCAAGGCGGCTCAAGCTCTCCCGAGAGGTCGTCCGGGAGGCCTTCCAGAAGCTGGTGACCCTGTGGCCGAAGCCCGGCAGGGCGTTCCTGGGGGACGACGTGCACTACATCACCCCGGACGCCTACGTGTTCAAGACGGACGACCAGTGGGTGATCACGCTGAACGAGGACGGGCAGCCGCGCCTCCGCCTCAGCGCCTATTACCGGGACCTCCTCTCCGCCGGGGAGCGGCTGGGCAAGGAGGAAAAGGAGTTCCTGAAGCAGAAGATCAACTCCGCCCTCTGGTTCATCAAGAGCATCCAGCAGCGNNTCCAAGTCGGTGAAGGAGAAGATCCTGGAGGTCATCCGGAGCGAGGGGGAGGAGAAGCCGCTGAGCGACCAGGATCTCGTCCGGATTCTCCGCGGCCAGGGGATCCGGATCGCCCGCCGCACCGTCACCAAGTACCGCCAGGCGATGGGAGTGCTGCCCTCATCCAAGAGAAAGAAGCTGTTTTAGGAAGAACCGATCCGTTCGGAACAAAGGAGGAAACCGCGTGAGCAACATTTCCGTGACGTTCCGTCACATCGATCCGAGCCAGCCGCTCAAGGACTACGTTTCCGAAAAGCTGGGAAAGGTCCAGAAGATCCTGGACGATTCCTTCGAGGCGAATGTCACGCTCTCCGTGGAAAAATACCGCCACATCGCGGAAGTCTTTCTGACGGCGCGGGGGATCACGATCAAGGCGTTCGAGTCCACCGACAACCTCTATTCCGCCATCGACCTGGTCTGCGACAAGGTGGAGCGCCAGACCAAGAAATACCGGGAGAAGAAAAAGGAGAAGAGCCCGGGAGTCCCCGTGGAGCCGATCGTTTCCGGCTCCTCGCTCACGATCAGCGAAGGGGAGGAGGGTCCCCGCATCGTACGCCACGACAACTTCATTCCGAAACCGATGAGCGTCGAGGACGCCGCCCACTACCTCGACATCCTGAGGGTCGACGTGTTCATGTTCGTCAACCAGGAGACCAACCAGCCGAGCGTGGTATTCCGGCAGCAGGACGGGAACATCGGGTTCACGGAGCCCNNAAGATCGTTCCGAAGCTTTCCGCGGACTCCCTGACCGGAATCCTGATGGAGCGGGAAAGCCTGGGCAGCACGGGCATCGGGGACGGGGTGGCGATCCCGCACGGGAAAGTGGCCGGGATCGAGCGCCTGGTCGCCGCGTTCGGCAGGAGTCGAGGCGGTGTCCCGTTCCATTCCCTGGACGGCAAGCCGGCTTACCTGTTCTTCCTGATCGTGGCCCCGGAATATTCGGCCGGGATGCATTTGAAGGCGCTCGCGCGCATCTCCCGGCTGCTCAAGGACGAACGGTTCCGGCGGTCGCTGGTCGAGGCGGCGGATGCCGACGAACTGCGGAGGATCTTCCGCGAGGAGGATGCCCGTTCGTAAAGGAGCCCGGTCCGGCGAAGGAGGCGTGTGAGGTGCCGGTTACGGTAGACCGTTTCCTGAAATCGTGTTCCAGGCCTCTCCGGCTGCGGCTGATCTCCGGGACGGGCGGGCTTTCCCGCGAGATCACGAGCAGGAGGGTGCAGAAGGTCGGGCTCGGGATCACGGGAGAGGTCGACTCCACGCATC
>DOTC01000215.1 GCA_003513855.1 Deltaproteobacteria bacterium
ATCCGTGGTCCACATCATCACGCTTCTGGAATGGGGCGGGGCGCAGGAGAACACCCTGCACACCATCAGGGAGCTCGACCCGGGGACGTACGGGAAGGTCCTGCTGTCCGGCCGGGGGGGGAGGCTCGACGCGGCCGCGGAGCGCATTCCCGGGTGCCGTTTCCGCCGAGTGGACTCTCTGGTCCGCGAGATCCGGCCCCTGTCCGACCTCCGGGCGTTCGCGTCCCTCACGGCGGCCCTGCGGGAGGAGAAGAGGCGGACCGGCGGAGCGCCGCTCATCGTGCACACGCACAGCTCCAAGGCAGGCATCCTTGGCAGGGCGGCGGCACGGGCAGCGGGGGCGGACGTCGTCATCCACTCTCTGCACGGTTTCGGATTCCACGACGGCCAGCCGCCAGCGGTCCGAAGGTTCTACGTGGAGCTGGAGCGCGCGGCGTCCCGTTGGACGGACATGTTCGTGGCGGTTTCGGAGGAGAATATCCGGCTCGGGGAGCGGGAGAAAATCTTCACCCGGAACCGGTGCCGGCTGATCCGGAGCGGATTCGACACGGCCCGGTTTGCCTCCGGGTCGCGGGAAAAGGGGAGGCGCCTTCTCGGCCTTCCGGAGGAGGTGCCCGTCGTCGGAACCGTCGCGGTCTTCAAGCCCCAGAAGGCCCCGCACGATTTCGTGGAGGTGGCGCGCAGGGTGGCGGCGAAACGATCGGACGCACGATTCGTGATGGTGGGGGACGGGGAGCTTCGTCCGGAGGTGGAGCGCGCCCTCAAGAGGGAAACCCTCAACGCCCGGTTCCTGATGACGGGGTGGCGCGAGGAGATCCCCGATCTTTTGCGGGCCTTCGACGTCTTTCTTCTCACCTCTCGTTGGGAGGGGTTGCCGAAGGTCGTACCCCAGGCCCTTCTCTCGGGGGTGCCGGTCGTTGCCACGGCCGTGGACGGAACGCGGGAGATCATCGACGACGGGAAGGACGGGTTCCTGTGCCCCCGGGGAGACGTAGAGGCGATGGCGGACCGTGTCGCCGCGCTTCTCTCCGGGGCGACGCGCCTCGATCCCTCGTACAAGCGGGACCGTCTCCTGTCGGAGTTCGACCAGGCGGAGATGGTGCGGGCGCAGGAGCGCCTCTACGAGGAGCTGCTCGCCCGGAAAGGGTTCCCGTGTCCCCCTTCCTCCTGATCGCCGCGTTTCTCCTCGGCGCGTGCCTGGGCTCCTTTTTCAACGTCCTTATCCACCGCCTTCCCCGCGAGGAGTCGATCGTGCGTCCGGGATCGCGGTGCCCGTCTTGCGGCAGGCCCGTACGGGCATGGGAGAACGTGCCGATCGCGTCCTTTTTCCTGCTGCGCGGGAAGTGCGCAGGCTGCGGGGGCGCGATCTCCTGGCGGTACCCTGCCGTGGAGGTCTTAAGCGGCTTCGGGTTNNTCGACCACCGGATCATCCCCGATGAGCTCTCCCTGGGCGGTCTCGCCGCAGGGATTCTTCTCTCCGTTCTCCCCGGAGGGGACTGGAAGGGAGCACTGGCGGGGGCGGCGCTCGGCGGCGGGATCCTGTATGCCACGGCGGCGGTGTACCACAGGGTTACCGGGATCGAAGGCCTGGGAGGCGGCGACATCAAGCTCCTCGCGATGATCGGCGCGTTTCTCGGGTGGAGGGGGGCCCTGTTCACGATCTTTTTCGGGTCCCTGCTGGGGGTTGCGGGAGGGATGGTCGCCATGCGGAAGGGGGACGAGGGCCTCAAGACCGCCATCCCGTACGGTCCCTACCTGTGCGCNNCCTGGGCGGCGTTGTCCTGCACCGGCTCTCCGTCGTGTGTGATGGACCACAGGTCGCCCTCCATGGCCCCCACCCCGTGTGCATACCCGATGTACCGCAGGCCGTTGTCGAGAAGGGTGACGGAGACGTTGTAGTAGTCGTACTGGACGGGGTCGAAATCGAACAGGGCGACGTTGTCCGTGTACCGGTTGTGGTCCGCGAAGTAGATGAGTTCCGTCTTCTGCAGGTGCTTGAGCACGGATTTCGCCTGGGTGAACCGGGCCTTGTTCACGATCTTCCCGTAGGTGTAAACCGCCATGGACGCGAGGATCGCGACGATGGCGAGCACAAGCGCCAGTTCGATGATCGTGAACCCTCGCCGGTAGCGGATCGGACTCACCTCGTTTCCCTGGAATCGGCCGGTCTGCCCGACGGGTCCTCATTGTGTTGACCGGCGAGTTGTCGCGAGAGGCGTTCGAGGAGTTCCGCGGTCTGGTGGAAATGGTCTGTCTTTCGCAGGGTGACGCTCTTCGGGTATTCTCCCCGGAGCATCGCCTGCAGGACCGCGTTGATCCGGTAGATGGGGCCCGCGATCCGGTGGCTGGAGAGGGCCGTGTAGACGAAGACGCCTGCGAGGACGAACAGGACGGCCGGCCAGATTCTCCGGTGGAGGATGAGGAACTCCCGTCCCGCGGGCTCGAGCTCCGAGAGATCCGCGCCCATGAGGAGTCCGAACATGGAGGGCGCGAACACCAGGAAGATCCCGATGGCGAAGAACAGGAGAAAGGCAAGGAGCATGCGCCATGCCATGCCGAGCTGATACCGGCGGTCNNCCTGGGAGGTCCATGTCAATGAAGTCCCCATGGGGGCGGGCCGGTTGAAAAGGGAGATGTCGGTCCGGGCAGCCGTCGTCCTCCAGCTGTCCCTCATCGCTGTTGCCTCCCTCTCCCTCCTCGCGGTCTTCGCGTTCAAGGTCATCGAGATCACCGTGCAACGCCGGCACGTGGAAGCGGCGGTGTCCGTCGCCGAAGTGGTCCGCGCGGCCGTCCGGACAGGCGGGACGGAAGCCGCAGCCGCGGGTCCCGTCCTGGAGGATATTCAGAAGCTGTCCCCGCATATCCTGGAGGTGGCCGTTCTTCCCGGGGGCGAAGGGCCCGATGCGGCCAGGGTGACCCCGGTGGGGAAGAAGGTCTCGGCGTTCTTCACCGTTCATCCGGTCGTCGACGTCACCCTCCCGCTCGGAGAGGGTGGGGCAGGAGGGGAAAGGCCCCGGGCGATCCGGGTGCGCTTCTTCTCCCCGGGCCTCGAGCAGGAGGCCCGGAACCTCGTCCGGATTGCCGCCGTCCTCGTGGGGATCGATGTCGTCGCATTCGTCCTCTTCGGGACCCTTCTCATGGAGCGTTCCGTGGTCCGCCCCCTCCGCCGCCTCGCGGCGATCTCCGAGAAGATCGCCTCGGGCGATCTCGGACTGCGCGCCGAGGAGACCCCGGGGAACGAGGTCGGGCAGCTCGGCTCCTCCTTCAACCGGATGGTGGGGGCGATCCTCGACGCGCAGGAAAAGGCGAAGCAGACCCAGCGGGAGGTGTTTCGCTGGGAAAAGCTCGCCACCGTGGGCCGGCTGGCCGCCGGCGTTGCACACGAGGTGGGGAATCCCCTGATGGGGATCCGGGGGTATGCGGAATATCTTCGCCGGAACGATCCGCCACCGCCGGAGCGGGAGGAGTGCCTCGACAAGATCGTTTCGGAGACGGGGAGGATCGAGAATATCGTGCGGGGGCTGCTGTCGGTAGCCTCCTCGGAACGGGAGGTCGGGGAGGCCGCGGTCGTGGACGATGTCGTGCGGGAGACCGTCGAGATGCTCTCCTACCGGAAGATCTTCCGGGATATCGAAGTCGTCGCCGAGCACGGAGGGGCGGGCCGGGCGGCGATCTCGGCGGAGCGGTTCCGGCAGGTGCTGCTCAACCTGATGATCAACGCCGT
>DOTC01000151.1 GCA_003513855.1 Deltaproteobacteria bacterium
TGATGTCGATGTACAGGAGAGCCCCGGAAACGGATGGGAGGCAAAGGAACAGAAGGGAGAGGAGCAGAGGCTTCGCGAAACGGATCAAGAGGCACCCCCGTCCTCATAGAAGCGGAATCCGATTTCGTAATGGTCCTCTCCTCCGCGCAGCTGCTCGGGAGGGACGGGAAGCGGGCTTGCCTTGTTGATCGCCCGCCGCACGGAATCGTCGAAATAGGGGTTGCCGGACGTTTTCTCCATCCGCACCTGCGACACCCGGCCGTCCTTCTCGATGACGATCCGGAGCTGCACCATGAGGGTCTCCTTCTCTCCCACCGCAAGCGCGGGAACGGTCCAGTTCGACCGGATCTTCTCGTCCAGCTGGCGGAAGTAGGCCAGGTGCTCCGGGGGAACCCGGGCATTCCCGGCGGCGCCGGCCATCCCGCCCGACGCGGGGCGCGCGGCGGACAGGTCGATTTTGCGGCTTGCGCGCTCTCCGATCTGCCGGATCGCAGAGCGGGCCGCCTTTTCCCGTCGGATCGTCCCCACCGCTTCCCCGACCTTCTCCGTGGAAGCCCTCTTCTGGCGCATCTTCCGGATGCTTTCGGCCAGCGCCTTCTCGTCCGGAACATCCTTCGTCGTGCTCTTCTTCTCCGCCTTCGCCGTCACGGGAGGAGGAGCCGCTGCCTCTTTCGGTTCCTTCTCCTCTTTCGCGGGTGCCTCGGGGGCCGGAGGCGGAGGAGCCGGCTGCTCGTCCACCCTCCCGGTTTCCCGGGGCGGAGGGGCGAACGCCTCGCCTCCGACCAGGTCGACGACGGCAACCTCGAGGAACCGGGGAGGCGGAGCGTGGAGGGCCGCCCAGAGGAGGCCGATTCCGAGGGCGGCAAAGTGAAACACCAGCGAAAAGGCGATCATCCTGCGGAACAGCGGCTCCATGGGAGTGTACACCTGGTGGAGGTACATCCGCTTCAGCTTGCCCCCACGCCTGGTCAACGCTCGAGGGGTTCGGTGACCATCCCGAGCTTTTCGATCCCGGCGTTGCGGATCTCTGCGATGACCTTCACGACGAAGCCGTAGGGGACCACGCGGTCGGCGCGGAAATAGACCTGCCGGTCGGTGCGCCGCGCAACGATGGCCTGGAGGGTGCTGCTCAGCTCGTTGAACTTCATCGGCTGCTTCCCGACGAAAATCCTGCTGTTGGCATCCACGGTGACCACGAGGCGCTCCTCGTCCGACCGCAACGCCTTCGCGTTCGCCTGCGGCAGGTTGATGTCCACTCCCTGGGTGAGCATCGGGGCGGTGACCATGAAGATGATGAGGAGCACGAGCATCACGTCGACGAGGGGCGTGACGTTGATCTCCGACATCATCCCCCGGTCTCTCCCGTTTCCGTTGGAGATGGCCATCGGGCTACACCTTGTCCAGATTGCGCTCGAGGAAGTTCACAAACTCGATGGAGAAACCGTCGAGGTGGGTGGCGACACCCCGCACCCGGTTCAGGAAGAAGTTGTACGCCATGACCGACGGGATGGCGGCGGCCAGCCCCGCGGCCGTGGCGATCAGCGCCTCGGCGATCCCCGGAGCGACCGTGGAGAGCGTGGCGCTGCCCGTCATGGCGATCCCCGAGAAGGCGTTCATGATCCCCCAGACGGTCCCGAACAGCCCGATGAAGGGGGTCGCGCTCCCCGTCGTCGCCAGAAAGGGGAGGTACGTCTCCATGAGAGCGATCTCCTCGTTGACCGCCTTCCTCATCGCCCGCTCCACGTTTTCCAGAGGAATCGCGCCCGCGCGCAGGGCCGTCCCCGCGGGGTCTGCGGACCTGCCGCGCTTGATCCGCATCAGCTCAAGGTACCCTGTCCGGA
Organism: Deltaproteobacteria bacterium; assembly: GCA_003513855.1. Classification (GTDB taxonomy): domain Bacteria; phylum Desulfobacterota; class Deferrimicrobia; order Deferrimicrobiales; family Deferrimicrobiaceae; genus CSP1-8. Next base: position 1,842 of record DOTC01000151.1, read on the forward strand.
ACACCTCGGTGAGAGGGGTCCGCTCCGATCTCTCGGCCGCGTCATACAGGGCGGAAAGGTTCTTCCCCTCGGCGAACGCCTTGGCGAACATGGCCTGGTTCTTCTCTATCCCCTTGAAAAGACGGAATTTGAGAAAGATGATGGCCCAGGAGACGACGGAAAACACGATGAGCGTCAGGAGCACGAACTTCACGATCGGCCCCGCAAGCAGGACGTGCTGGAAGACGCGGGTGTCGAACAGGCCGGACTCGGCCGCTACGACGGGGAAGGCGATTGCCGGATGCGACATCGAACGCTGTACCTCCGTCCTTATAATATCACTCCTATATAACGCAATACTCCCCGGGGTTCAATCTTCTTGACAATAATTCCTTTCCTCAATACGATACGGAATTATGGAATCCACCGGGAAAAAATCCCGCAACACCAGACAGCGCACGGTCATCATGGATATCCTCCGGAAAAGCGGTTTTCACCCGACCGCGGAGGCGATCTACCACGAAGCGCGAAAAGTTCTCCCCAACATAAGCCTCGGAACGGTGTACCGCAACCTCAATTTTCTCCGGGAGCAGGGGCTGGCCCGGGAGATCCGCACGGACAGCGATTCCTCATCGCGGTTTGAGGGGAAATGCCCCCCCCACGCCCATTTCCACTGCACGAAGTGCCAGGCGGTCCTCGACCTTCCGCTCCCGGAGTGCCTCGAGGAGGTCCGGTGGGAAGGGACGACCGATATCTCCTCGATTCAATCCATGGATCTGCACGTCATCGGCGCCTGCAGGGAGTGCGGTCCGCCGGTCACGGTTTAGACAAGAAGCCCTCCCCCTTAGTTCCCGGTGCCGACTTGGTTCCCGGTGCCGACGCCCGGTCGCCGGATGCATCCGGGAGCCGGTTTCGTCCGTAAAAAAAGAACCGCCGGGGGAAAGAGATCCCCCGGCGGTTCTTCTCCGGTGCGATGGCCGGTCGGTCAGGAGAGTTTCCTGCCCCCCTCCGCGGCCCACTTCTCGAGCATGTCCGTGGTGACCGACTTCGGACGCTCGATGGCATAGCCCAGGGCACGGTCCCACGTGATGTTGGTCAGGACGCCGAGAGCGCGTCCGATGCCGAAGAGCACGGTGTAGAAGTCGTATTCCACGACGCCGTAATACCACTGGATGACGCCGGACTGGGCGTCGACGTTCGGCCAGGGGTTTTTCGCCTTGCCGTGCTCCATCAGGACGCCCGGGGCGACCTTGTAGATCAGGTTGACCAGCTTGAAGAGCGGATAGTCCGGGAGATGCTTCAGGCAGAACTCCATCTGCGAGACGTACCGCGGGTCGGTCTTGCGCAGGACCGCGTGACCGTACCCGGGGATGACCTGCCCGCTGTTCAGGGTGTCCCACAGGAACTTCTTGAGCTCCTCCTCGGTGGGGAGCTTGCCGCCCAGCTTGTTGAACACGCCCTGGCACCACCCCAGCACTTCCTGGTTCGCCAGGCCGTGGAGCGGGCCGGCCAGCCCGTTGATCGCGGCGGAATAGGCATAGTAGGCGTCGGACAGCGCCGAGGCGACCAGGTGGCCGGTGTGGGCCGAGACGTTGCCCGNNCCCATCATGTGGGCGAAGTTGCCGCCCAGGTCGAGCTTCGGATCCGGGGCGATCGGAGTATCGCCCTTGTACTTGATCCGGTAGATGTACGCGCCGATCGCCGGGAGCTTTGCCATCAGGTTGCAGGCGTCCTCGTACATCGGGTCCCAGTACTCCATCTTCGTCATTCCCTCCGCGTACCGCTTGGCGAAGGCCGACTCCCTCTGCATCGCGAGGATGGCCGCGGAGAACATCGTCATCGGGTGGGTGTCGCGGGGCATGGCCCGGAGGACATCGAAGACATACTGGGGGATCTGGGCACGGCTCTTGAAATCCTCGACGACCGCCAGGGTCTGCTCCATCGTCGGAACGTCGCCGGTCATCAGGAAGTAGAAAAATCCCTCGACGAACGGATACTCGGAGCCGGGCACCTTGGGAAGGGCGGCGAACGTCTCGGGAATGGTCTTCCCCCGGAAACGAATCCCCTCCTCGGGGTCAAGGTAGGAGATGTCGGTCACCAGGGAGCGGATTCCCCGGGCCCCGCCGATGGCCTGGGCGATCGTCACCTGGTCGATGAGGATGCTTCCGAACTCCTTGTTGAGCTTGGTGGTGCGGGGGCGATGGGCCTGGATCTTCTCGAAGAGTTTCTCTTTCAACGTCATTTTCTCTGCAACCTTTGCCATGCCGTGAATCCCCCTTTCGTGTGATATGAGATTCCCCTCTTCCGCAAACGCAAATCCCGGTGAAGCCGAAAGACGGAACGTGCCTCCCCTGACTGCGCTTCCCGAACCGAAGGCACCGGACAGCGGAAAAACCCGAAGGATGACAACGCTCACATGGTGGAACCGTGCCGGCCGGGCGTACGGACTGCTGGCGAATGCCAAAAAGCGCCGTTTTGACGCGCAAATCGCAGATTGTATACCGTATACACGAAGAATCAGTTCCATAGATAACAGGAAATCTTCCCGCAAGTCAAGACAAAAGGGGGAGCGTTTGACATTGTGGCTTTTCCCTTGTAGTATAGGGCACTTATTTGGCCCCCGGTCCCCGGGAAGAGAAACCGTGAGGAAGGGTCACCCTTGAGCCTGTTCGATGAAGCAGTTCTCATCTTCGACGGAGCCTGCGGAACGTATCTGCAGAGCCTCTCCCTGCCGCCGGCGGCGTGGGGGAAACACGAGGGGTGCAACGAATACCTGAACCTCTCGGCCCCGGAAGCCATCGCGGAGATGCACGCGTCGTTTCTGTCGGCCGGGGCGATGGTCCTCGAGACGAACACCTTCGGCGCGAACTCCGTCGTCCTCGCAGAGTTCGGACTGGAAGACCAGGTGGAGGCGATCAACCGCGCCGCCGTGGAAAACGCCCGGGCCGCCATCGCGGGGCACGGCGGGATCGGGTACGTCGCGGGATCCATCGGGCCGACGACAAAGCTGCCTTCGCTCGGGCATATCTCCTTCGGGGAGATGTCCCGTGCATACACCGCGCAGATCCGCGCGCTCGTCGAAGCCGGGGTGGATCTCCTCGTGTTCGAGACGTGCCAGGACCTCCTGCAGGTGAAGATCGGCCTCGCGAGCTGCTTCGAGGAGCTCGCACGGCTCGGCCGGGAGATTCCCGTCATGGTTTCCCTCACGGTCGAGACCTCGGGCACCATGCTGGTCGGTTCGGACGTGGCGGCGGCGGCGGCAGCCATCGAGCCCTTCCCCGTCTTCTCGCTGGGACTCAACTGCGCCACCGGACCGGAGGGGATGAAGTCCCACATCCGGTATCTGGGCCGCCACTGGCCGGGCAGGATCTCCTGCATTCCCAATGCGGGCATCCCGCTGGTCGTCGGGGGACAGACGGTCTACCCTCTCGCGCCGGAGCGGTTCGCGGCGGAGCTCGGGGCGTTCGTGGCCGAGGAGGGGGTGAGCATCGTGGGCGGCTGCTGCGGCTCGACCCCGGACCACATCCGCCGCCTCAAGGAGGCCGTGGAGTCCGTGCGCCCCGCCCCGCGGGCCCCGCGCTGGAATCCGTCCCTGTCGAGCCTCTACCAGGCCGTGGAGATCCGCCAGGAAATCCCGCCGCTCCTGATCGGGGAGCGGGCGAATGCGAACGGGTCGCGGCTATTCCGCGAGCGCCTCCTCGCGGACGACTACGACGGGGCGCTTGCGATCGCCCTCCAGCAGCAGGAGGACGGCGCCCATGCCCTGGACCTCTGCACGGCGTACGCCGGCCGGGACGAGAAGGCGGATCTTTCGGCCCTGACCCGCCTGTTCGCCCACTCCGTCCGCGTCCCCACCGTCATCGACTCGACCTCGCCGGACTGCATCGAGGAGGCCCTCCGGATCCACCCGGGGAGATGCCTCATCAACTCCATCAACCTCGAGGACGGCGGGAAGAATCTCGACCGGATCTGCCGGCTGGCGAAACGGTACGGCGCCGCCGTGGTGGCCCTGACCATCAATGAAGCAGGCATGGCGATGACGACCGGGGAGAAGCTGGCCACGGCGAAAACGATCTACGACCTGGCGGTCCGCGCACACGGGCTGCGCCCGGGCGACCTGCTGTTCGACATGCTGACCTTCACGATCGGCTCGGGGGACCCGTCCCTGGGGAACGCGGCGGCGGAGACGATCGAGGCCATCCGCCGGGCAAAGGAGGAGCTGCCGGGCGCCTTCACGCTCCTGGGGGTGAGCAACGTCTCCTTCGGTCTTTCCCCTGCCTCCCGCCGGGTCCTCAACTCGGTGTTCCTCCACGAGGCCGTCGAGGCGGGCCTCGACGCGGCGATCATCGACGCCGCGAAGGTCCTCCCGCTGGCGAAGATCCCCGAGGAGGACCGCCGGGTCTGCCTCGACCTGATCTACGACCGGCGGGCAGAGGGCGCAATGCCGCCGCTGGAGGCGTTCATCGGGCATTTCGCCGAAACGGCGGCGGAGGGGCAGAAAAGCCCTGCCGCGGAGAACGCCGCCGTGGCTTCCCCGGAGAGTTCCCTCACCGGGAAGATCGTCGCCGGCGACAGGGAGGGGCTCGAGGACCTCCTGTCGATCCTGCTCTCCCGGCGGCCGGCCGGGGCGGTGATCAACCAGATTCTCGTGCCGGCCATGCGGCACGTGGGGGAGCTGTTCGGTCGCGGGGAGATGCTTCTCCCGTTCGTGCTCAAGTCCGCGGAGGTCATGAAACGGTGTGTGGATCACCTCCAGCCCTTCCTGACGGGAGCCGACCGGGACACCGGCCGCAAGGTCCTTCTGGCGACCGTCGCGGGCGACGTGCACGACATCGGAAAGAACCTGGTCGACATCATCCTCTCCAACAACGGGTACCGCGTGGTCAACCTCGGCATCAAGGTCCCCGCGGAGACGATCCTCCGGGAAGCCCGCGACCACAACGTGGACGCGATCGGCCTGAGCGGCCTTCTCGTCAAGTCCGCCATCATCATGAAGGAGAGCATGCCGCAGTACCGGGAGGCGGGGCTGTCCATCCCCATCCTCCTCGGCGGAGCGGCCCTCACCGAGAAATTCGTGGCCGAGGAGTGCGTGACGGGATACGGAGGGAAGGTGGTCTACTGCGCGGACGCCTTCGCGGGGCTTGCGGCGATGCAGGAGCTGGAGGCCGGCACGCTTCAGTCCACCACGTACCGGGAGACAGGGAGGACGGTGACCGCGCCGGGGCGGAGGGAAGCGAGGATCTCCCGCGGGAAACCCGCTCCCGTCCCCCCCTTCCACGGACCACGCCACGTCACGGAGATCGGGACGGAGCTTCTGTTCCCCTACGTCAACGAGCAGGCGCTGTTCCGGGGGCGCTGGGGATACCGGCGGGCGAAGATGGAGGCCGAGGAGTACCGCCGGCTCGTCGAGGGGACGGTGAAGCCGATGTACGAGGAGCTGAAGCGCCGGTGCGTGGAGGAGAGGCTTTCCCGCCCGATGGTCGCCTACGGATATTTCCGGTGCCATTCCGAAGGCGACACCCTCGTCGTGCAGCATGACGGACGGGATTTCCCCTTCCCGTTCCCCCGCCAGAAGAACCCGCCGCATCTGTGCATCGCCGACTACTTCCGGACGGCGGCCGAGGGCGGCGACGTCGCGGGGTTCTTCGTGGCAACGATCGGGGAGCGTTTCGGGCAGGCAACGCGGGAGCTGTTCGAAGCGAACCGGTACCACGACTACCTGATGCTGCACGCGCTGAGCGTCGAGCTCACCGACGCGCTGGCCGAGTACTGGCACGAGGTGATGCGGCAGGAGCTCGGCATCGCGGAGCAGAAACCGTCCGGGCCGGAAGGGTACGTCGTCCAGGAGTACCAGGGATCCCGGTACGGATTCGGCTACCCCTCCTGCCCGGACCTTGCGGCCCACCGGCCGGTGTTCGAGCTGCTCCGGCCCGAAAGCATCGGGGTCACGCTCACCGAATCGATGGAAATGGTGCCCGAGCAGACCACCTCGGCCATCGTCGCGCACCATCCCCAGGCGAAGTATTTCGCCGTGTAGACGCACGGAGAAAGGACACCGTGAAGAAGTACATCTGCAGCAACTGCGGGTACGTGTACGACCCCGCGACGGGGGATCCGATGGGGGATATCCCCCCCCACACGGCCTTCGAGGACCTTCCGGAGAGCTGGGTGTGCCCCATGTGCTACTCGCCCAGGTCGGTCTTCGACGAACTGGAGTAGGCGATGGAATCGATCCTCGACCGGATGAGGAGGTCCCCGATCGTCTTCGACGGCGCCATGGGGACGATGATCTACGATCGCGGGGTCTTCATCAGCACCTGCTTCGACGAGCTCTGCCTGACGAACCCGAAGCTCATCAGCCAGATCCACGGCGAATACATCGAGGCCGGGGCCGAGGTGATCGAGACGAACACCTTCGGGGCCAACCGCATCGCCCTCCGGCCGTACGGGCTTGCCGAAAAGGTCCGGGAGATCAACCGGGAGGCGGTGAGGATCGCCCGGGAGGTCGCGGGGNNGACCAGATCATGCCGGACGAGCACGCCGTCGAGGTGGAGGAGGCCTTCGCCGAGCAGATCGGAACGCTGGTCGCGGAAGGGATCGACCTCATCGTGCTGGAGACGTTCACCCACCTGAAGGAGATCCGGCTGGCCGCCCGGACGGCCCGGAACCTAGGGGCCCCGGTGCTTGCGTCCTTCGCGCTGAACGACCGCGGGGAGACGGCCGTCGGGATGAAGGCGGGCGCCATCGCCCAGGCGCTGGACGCCGACGACAACGTGGACGCCGTCGGGATCAACTGCGGGACCGGTCCCGCCGGCGTCTTCGACGCCCTGCAGTCCGTCCTTCCCCTGGTCACCAAGCCGGTCGTCGTCATGCCCAACGCGGGATTCCCCCGCGACGTCGGGGGGCGCCTGCTCTATCTCACCAGCCCGGAATATTTCACCGAGTACGCCAAGAAGTACATCGAGCTGGGGGTTCGCGGGGTCGGCGGCTGCTGCGGGACCACCCCGGCGCACATCCGCGTGGCCGGGCGGGCGGTCAAGTCGCTCAGCGGCGTGAAGAAGCACGTGGAGGTCCGGCCCCTCACCCAGCAGGGGGTCCTGGTCCAGGTCATCCCCCCCGCGAGAAAGTCGCGGTTCGCCCGCAAGATGCTCGGCGGCGAAAAGGTCACCTCCGTGGAGATCGTCCCCCCGCGCTCCAGCGACCTCTCGGGGATGCTCGCCAAGGTGAGAAAATGCGCCGAGGCGGGGGTCGACGCGATCAACATCCCCGACGGGCCGCGGGCCAGCGCCCGCATCTCCCCGATGATCGCCGCCATCACCATCCTGAAGGAGGTCGGCATCGAACCGATCCTCCACTACTGCTGCCGGGACCGCAACCTCATCGGGATGCAGTCGGATCTCCTCGGCGGGTACGCGGCCGGGCTGGCGAACTTCCTCATCATCACGGGGGACCCCCCCAAAGTGGGAGACTACCCCCAGGCCACGGGGGTCTTCGACGTGGACGCGATCGGCCTCACGCAGGTGACGGCCAACCTGAACCGGGGCTTCGACATCGGCGGGAACCCGATCGATCCCCCGACCGGCATCTTCATCGGCGTCGGGGCGAATCCGTGCGCCGTGGACATGGAGAGGGAGATCGAGCGCTACTTCCGCAAGATCGACGCGGGCGCCGAGTACGCCATCACCCAGCCGGTCTTCGACGTGGAGGCCCTGTTCCGCTTCCTGGACCGCGTGGAGGGAGCCGAGCGGCGCATCCCCGTCATCGCGGGAGTCTGGCCGCTGGTCAGCTACAAGAACGCCGAATTCATGAACAACGAGGTTCCCGGCGTGGTCGTCCCCCGGAAGATCCTCGACCGGATGGCCCGCTGCCGCACCAAGGAGGAGGGCCGCCGGGCCGGGGTCGACATCGCAAGGAGGACCATCGAGCGGATCTCCCCCCGCGTGTGCGGGTTCCAGGTGAGCGCACCCCTGGGCAGCGTGGAAACCGCTCTTGCCGTTCTGGGAAGAGGCCGGCTCGAAAAATCTCCCTAGTTTATTGACATCGGCAAAACCCGTCCCTATAACTGACCTATGGCAGACGAAAGCGAACTCAAATTTTCCGAGGACCATCTCTGGGTCCTGGAAATGGGAGATGCCGCCCGCATCGGCCTCTCCGACTACGCCCAGGAACAGCTCGGGGAGATCCTTTCCGTGACGCTGCCCGAGGTCGGGAAGTTCGTCGGGCAGGGGGAGTCGGTGGGCGAGGCCGAATCGCAGAAAACCGTCGTGGATCTCCTATCCCCCCTGTCCGGCACCATCCGGGCCGTCAGCGAGAACGTCGTGGAGGACCCCTCCCTGATCAACGTCGACCCGTACGGGAAGGGGTGGCTCGTCGAAGTCGAGATCGCCGAGCCCGAGGAGCTGGAGCAGCTCATGAGCCACGACGAGTACGAGCTCTTCGTCGAGGATTGACCGGTCAATAACCGGAGAGACGTCCGGGCGGGGGCAGGCTCCGCCTCCGGGGTCCCCGCTCGCGGTCGCCTTCTCCCTGGGCCCCTTTCCCCTCCGCCTTCCGGGAATCCTCCCGGTCACTTCTTCTTCAGGATCCGGTCCAGGTCGTCCTGCGCCGATTTCAGGAGCTCCCGGCTCAATTCGATGTTGTGGGTTCCCCGCCCGTTGCTGACGATCTCGTAGTTCGTCTCGGCCCCTTTCAGGAGCTTCTTTTCCGCCTCCACGTTCTTTCCGATCTTTTCGGTGCGATCGAGATACTCCCTCGCCTCCTCGAGCCCCACCGCGATGGCGTTCTCCTTGGCGGTGATCTCCTCCTTCCAGCCGAGGAGCATCTTTCCGTACTTTTCGCTGTGGCACTCCTCGCACTTCCCCTTGACGGTGAGGACCGTCTGGGTCCCCTTCTTGAGCTCGTGGCATTCGGTGCACGCAAGACCCGCCTCGGCCATCACGTCGGGGCTCGGGGACACGCCGACGGGCTTCACCGTCCCTTCGTACAGGGCCTTGTGGGCCTTGTGGCATTTTCCGCAATCGATGTCCCGGCTTTCGTGGTGGCACGCCATGCACTCGGATTTCGTGACGATGCGCATCTTGTGCCTGTCCGGGGAGTGGCACTTGGTGCACTCGATCCCGACGTCCTCGACGTGCAGCGAGTGGGGGAAGCGCACCTCCATCTCCTGGAAGAAGAGCTCCCGCGGCGGCCGGACCCGCTGGTGGCACAGGGTCAGGCAATACGCGGAGGGACTCGCGAGGATCGCCGGGCGGGGGGGGGCGCCGGAAACGCCTGCGGTCTTGTACGCCGCGGAAACCTGTTCGTATCCTGCCTTCACGATCTTGTAGGCGTACTCGATGTTGTGGGCCCCGCGGCCGGCTTTCAGCAGGTACAGGTTGGCGCGGGCATCCGCCACCAGCGCCCGTGCTTCCGCCAGCTTCTTCGATTTCGCGGGGCCGGCCCCGACGGCCGCCTCCCCGGAGGCGACGATCGCCCCCATGTCGGCGACGAGGACGCGGGAGGCGCGGATCCAGTCGTCGAGCATCCGGTCGTAGTTCTTCCCGTGGCAGGCGACGCAGCTTTTCCGCTCGGCCGTGAGCTTCTTCTCGCCGGGGAAGGCGACGCCGGACTCGAGCACCTCCACGGACTTCGTGTGGCACCCGTCACAGGAAACCTGTGCCGAGAACATCCTCGAGGGGGTGTCGGCGACGCCCCG
>DOTC01000096.1 GCA_003513855.1 Deltaproteobacteria bacterium
AGCTTCTCCGTGTACTCCTCGAACACGGAAAAGCGGGGGTCGTCGAGAGCGAAGAACGTTCGCAATTTCTCCGGGTCCCGCCCGTTGAACGCGTCGGCGTAAAGCGTCAGGAACGTGTCGGGGTCGAATCTCATCCGCTTCCTCCCGCCTTTCTGCAGGGGAAAGTGCATCATATCGAACCCAAGGTGGCAATGCCACCGGCAAGGTGCGATTCCCGACGTCACCGGTGCCGGCCGGGGACCGGCGGAACCGGCCGGCACCCGACCGTGGACGCCGCGCCCCACCTACTCGCTCCTGCCCCACCGCCTGCCGGGCGGAAACGGGGCATATCCGTCGTCGTCGTCCCAGAAGCGGTTCCGGGACCAGCGGCAGTCGACGATCCCTTTCCGGCAGAGCGTGCTGCGCCACTCGTACTTCAGGAAGTGGCGCTCGGCAACGCGGGTTTCCGGTGTGAACCGTACCCGGTAAGAAGGGGAATGTTTCTCGTCCCCGAACCCGGTGCCGACGGCTTCCCCGCTCCTCTTCGCTTCCGCTTTTCCCGCCGTTCCCTCCTCCGCACCCCTCGTTCCGGGTGCGGGGCTTCCGCTGCGGTCCTCGCGCCCGGTCCCATCCTTCTGCCGGTTGTAGACGTCTGCAGCGGGGACCTCCCTTTCCCGGTACACCGCGACGGCGACGACCCCCATCGCCGAATAATCCCCGAAAGCCCCGGCGTACGAGTCGCCCGGGTCCGTGAAGTAGAAACGGTTGACCGTGTCCCGGGCCGTGCGCCATCCGTCGTAGGTCGCCGACCCGTGCGGGCCCAGGATGTACATATGCTCGTTTTTGCGGAGGTTCGATCTTTTGCCGGAGAGGATGTTCCGGCCGTCGACGGCCACGACGACGCCGACGCGCCGCCCCGTATTGTTCCGGATCCGGATCCCGTACTTGTCGCCTTTCCGAGCCTCGACGTACGCCCGGTAGGTGTCGTGGATGCCGGCCGATCCGACCCGGTAAAGCGGGAGCGCGCCCCGGCCGTCGGAAAGAAGTTCGACGTCCACCGTGGAGGCCGAAGCCGCCGTCGCCANNCAAGTACTCATCATTTCCCTCCGATTGGTGAGCCTGGGAGAGGGGGACCACACGTGGCAGGGTGGTCCCCCTTTTTCCGTGTGGGGAATCCCTCGTCAGTCGAGGAAAAGGTCCGGGAGCAGGAATGCGCCCGGCTCGACGGCATACCGCGAAAAGTCCATAACCCCTTTTTTCAGAAGGACTTCCTCGTCAACGAAGAAGTTTCCCGTGCAGGTGCGGGCGTCCCGGAGGAGGATCGCGTGCGCGGCATCGGCCACGATCCCCGGCTTCCTGCAATTTTCCGGTTTGACCACTCCCCCAAGCAGCGCGATCGCCGCCGTGGCGATGACGGTCCGGGGCCACAGGGCGTTGACGGCGATCCCGTCCTCCCGGAACTCCTCGGCCATCCCGAGGACGCACATGCTCATCCCGTACTTTGCCATCGTATAGGCGCAGTGGTTCCGGAACCATCTCGGGTCCATGGCCAGCGGAGGGCTCAAGGTCAGGATGTGCGGATTCACCGACTTCCGGAGATAGGGGATCAGCGCCTGGGAGCATGCGTAGGTCCCGCGCACGTTGACGCCGAACATCAGGTCGAACCGCTTCATCGGGGTTTCGAGCGTGCCGGTGAGACTGATGGCGCTGGCGTTGTTGACGAGGATGTCGATCCCGCCGAACGTCTCCGCGGCCTTCGCCGCGGCGGCGGCGATCTGGTCCTCCCGTCGCACGTCCACCGGAACGGCAAGGGCCCTGCCGCCCGCCGCCTCGACCTCCCCGGCGACCGTGTGGATCGTCCCCGGGAGCTTCGGATGGGGCTCGGCGGTCTTGGCCGCGATGACGATGTTCGCCCCGTCGGCGGCCGCCCGGAGCGCGATCGCCTTGCCGATGCCGCGGCTGGCCCCCGTGATGAAGAGCGTTTTCCCTTGCAGCGTGGACATCGAATCCTCCCCGGCCACCGGGTGGATGCCCCTATTTCTTTTCCGCCCGGGAGATGCGATCGATGATCTCCCGTGCCTTGTCCCTCCCCCCAAGCCCGAAAGCCAGTCCCAGGGAGGCAAGGGTGATGAGGAACGCACCGAACAGGAACCTCGTCGCCACGCGAAGCTGCTCGAGCGCCGTCCCCGCGGCGATGATGATGATCAGGTACTGGATCCCCTTCCCGAGGAGGTTCGCCTCCGCGATCTTCGCGGAATCCGCAAACGCGCTGGTGAACCTGCCTGCGAGGACGCCGAGCCAGATTCCCAGCCCGAGGATCAGCAGAGCGAGGAACAGATTGGGGAGAAATCCGACGAGCTCATCGAGGAGCAACTCGATGGTGGTCAGCCCCAGGGCGTGCGCCGCCGTGCCGGAGAAGGCCAGGATCACGATCCAGAATACGATCGCCCCGACGAGGTCGAAGAGGGGGTAGCGGATGTCCCCGACTCCCATGAACCGCAGGTAGGACCCCTTCTGGGCGAACCGGTCCCAGCCGATCGAGTTCAGGACCTTGATGACGAGGAACCGGACCCCCAACGCGATCGCGATGCCTGCAACGAAGAGGACGATCGCAGCGACAAAGTTGGGGAGGAACTCCCAGACTTTTTCCCACATGGTCTCGAAAGGGCTCAGGAGAGAACGTTCGCGCATGGGACCTCCTTATCTCCCGGTGAGAATCCCGGAGAACCGGGACGATTTCTGCTGCTGGTAGCGCTTCAGAAGAAGGATGGGTACGCAGGCGCTTTTCATCACCTCCTCCGTGACGTCGGGGCCGAACAGCGCGGAAATGCTTCCCGCATGCCGGGAGGCCCCCATCAGGAGAAAGTCCGTTTCGCGGACGTGCTCGACGATGCTCTTCGCCTGGTCCTTCGACCGGACCACGATCTTCTCCAAGGACAAGCGGAACGGGAGATCCTTCGTCACCTCCTCCATCCAGGTTGCGACCTGCTGTTCCTCCCCTTTTGGGGCGGAGTCGTCGACGACCCGGAGAATCGCGACGGGAGACCTGAGCTCCTCGGAAAGGGCGGGGGCGATGTTCACGGCCAGCCGGCAGGACGGCGTGTCCTCCACCGCCAGCATCACCCTTTTCACCTCGGTGAGGAGCTCCCCGCGGTAGATGGCCACGTTGCACGGGGCGTGCTCCAGGACGTTGAGGAGCACGATCTCCTTCAAATGGTCCATCACCCCCCCCTCCCCATGCGCCATGGTCCCCAGGAGGATGAAGTTGCTCTTCTCCTCACGGGCCGTCTCCAGGATCCCGTAGGAAAGACGGTGGGAGATCTTGATCAGCCGGGTAAACTCCACCTTGTGCTCATCGGCGATGTTTTCCCCCAGGCGCAGCAGTGTCCGCGACTCCTGGACGCCTCCCGTATAGCGGCTCAAGGGGACCTTGGGCGGCGCCTCGATCACGGAGACCGCCGTCACCTCCCCCTCGTAGTTTTTCGCCAGCGCGCAGGCGATCCGCATGAGCGGCCGCACCTGCTCCTGCCGGAAGGGGACCACGAGCACCCGGTAATCTTTCCGCGCCATCTCGGCTTCGGCCAGGGCAAGCACCGAAAGGGCCTCCGCCTCTGTCTTGGAGGCGTAGAGCTTGTACACCGTGAACCCGATGAACAGCCAGGCCACTACCGACAACCAGGCCATCGGGCTGTAGACGAACATGTACACGGCGATGAACAGCTGCGTGATGATCCCCAGGGCGGGGACCAGGGGAACCAGGGGCACCCGGAACCCCCGCTTCAAACCCGGGTGGGTCTTGCGCATCCGGACCAGGGTCACGTTCACCTGGAGGAAGACGAGCAGGTACATGATATCCGCCGTGCTCGCCACGTCCTCGATCGGCAGGGAAAGCGCCATGAAGATGACGATCACCGCCGAGGCGCCGATGGCCAGGTGGGGGGTCCTCTTCTCCTGGTGAATCCTTCCGAGAAAGACCGGGAGGTTGTGGTCCCGCGCCATGGCGAGGGCGACGCGGGAGGAGGAGAAGATGGTGGCCAGCAGCGCGCTCAGGGTGGAGAGAAGCCCCCCGACGAGCACGATCACCCCGCCTCCGGGGGCGAACTGCCGCGCCGCCTCGACGACCGCAAGCTCTTTCATGTTCCCGAGAAACTTCCAGGTGGGCATTCCCTCCACGTGGATGGCGCCGATCGCAACGAAAGCCACCAGGAGATAGATGGGGATGACGATCGCCAGGGCCAGGAAGATCGCCCGGGGGATGCTCCGTGCGGGATCCATCACCTCTTCGCTGCACTGGGCGATCACCTCGTACCCCTGGAAGGCGATGAAGGTGAGCCCCATGGCGCTGAAGACGGACCCGAATCCCAAAGGAAGGAAGGGGTCGAAGTTCCCCTCCCACTCCGGCATCCCCCGCATGGCCCACAGACCGAAACCGATGAACAGGAGAATGACGATCACCTTGGCCAGCGTGACGATGGTCCCCGCAAGCCCCGCCTCGGAAGCCCCCTTGTAGTTGATGTAGGCGATCACGAGGCACGCGGCCACGGCGAGGGTCTTCTCGAGGGAGAAGTACGGGATGAGGGGAATGTGGAGGCCGAACCCCTCGAGCACGTGTCCGAAATAGGCGCCGAACCCCAGGGCGTAGAGACTGCACGCCACCGAGGAGGCGAACCAGGACATCCACCCGGCCAGGAACCCGTTCGGGTGGGGGAGGGAGCTTTTCACCCACAGGTATCCGCCGCCCGCGGTGTGGAAGCAGGAACCCAGCTCCGCGTACGCCATCGCGGTGAACAGCGTCACCACGGCATTGAGCCCGAAGGCAATGATCAGGCCCGGCCCCGCCACTCCCGCGGCGATCCCCGTCAGCACGAAGATCCCCGCGCCGATCATCGCTCCGACGCCGATCATCGCGACGCTGAAGGCGGACATCTCCCTGCTTAACCGGACTTCCTCGGTTCCCTGGCGGACAGCGCCCGTCTCGGGAGGGGTCTTCTTCGTCATCTGCGGATGAGGGGGGGGCGAAACAGCTGGGGTTCAATACCTGCGGTGCGCATGGGAAAACCACCCTGCCCGGGATTTTCTGCATAGTACCAAATGCGGGCCGGAGGGGGTACCCGATTCGGGGCCTTCCGCCTGCCGTTTCCCGTGGAAAGGGGATTCATTCCTTGATGTTGGCAAGCAGCGCCACCGGGAGGTGGCGGAACACCGCGTGCAGGGGCAGCGTCTTCCTCCCGCGACCCGGGGGGACGCGGAGTTCCTCCCCCGTGAAGGCGTTTCGCCACCTGTCCGGCGCCCCTTCCGGGAGGAGGAGGCCGCTTCTCGCACCCCACACTTTCTGTCCGAGGGGGAACTCCCCCGAGGGAGAAAGCCGGGTGACGAGTCGGGGAACGGCCGCGACCGCCCAGCTCCCTTTTCGTTCCCTCGCGCATGCCAGGACATGCTCCTTGTTCCCGCCGGATGCCGCAAGAGGCAGGTACGCTCCGGAAAGAAAGAGATCCCGCCGCTCCCGCCGGAAGTTCAGGGCCTTGTACGTGAGGAAGAGCTTGATCCTGCCGTCCCTCCAGCACGAAACGAGCTCCTCGACGAGGGGGATCAACCCCGCGGCCTCCCTCTTCGCCAGGTCCGCGAGGAGGCGGGTCCGATGCGTGAAGTCCACGGGGCCGCGGTTGTCCGGGTCGACGAGGCGCAAATCCCACAACTCCGCCCCCTGGTAGAAGTCGGGAATCCCCGGAGAGGCGATCTTGACCAGAAGCTGCGCCAGCCCGTTCAGCGCCCCGAAATGGGCGATCTTGGCCTGGAACGGGAGGAACTCCTTCCGAAACCTTTCGCCGCCGGCATCCTCAAGCAGCGCGGTGACGAAGTCGCGCACNNCCGGATCCGCTCGGGGAAGGAGGAGATCTCCCCGGGGTCCAGGGGCCAGGCGCCGAGAAGGGTCTGGTACAGCAGGATCTCCTCCCCCGGGTCCGGCACGGGCCTGCCGCCCACCAGCCGCTTCTTTTCCCTGTTCCCTTCGGCCCAGAGGAGAAGGCGCTTCTCCCACTCCTCCGGGATTTCGGAGAGGACGTTGATCCGGGCCCGGACGTCTTCGCTCCGCTTCGTGTCGTGGGTGGTCGTGGCGTTCATCGTGTGCGGCCAGCGGGCGGCGGTTCCGGCGGCGCGCTTGTGGAATGCGCTCACGGGGACCCCCGTTCCGGAAGGGTCGCCCCCCACCTCGTTCAGGGAGACGAGCCGGTTGTGGACGTACAGCGCGGTGTCCTCGTACCCCTTCGCCATGATCGGTCCCGTGAACTGCTGCCAGCGCATGAGGAAGCGGAGCCACTCCGCCCTCTGTTCGCCGGCCGGGAATGCCGGCCCCTCCAGGAGGAGAACCCTCCGCAGGAAGTCGAAGACGGGGGCGCTTGCCTCGGTGCCCCGCCGCATCGCCTCCCTCAGCGCTTTCCCGATGTACCTCCGGTCCCGGGCGGAGAGATCGAATCCCCGGACGTAGGTCCGGTAGACGGGGAAGCTCGCGGTCACCTCCACCAGGGCCTGCCGCAGCTCCTTCCGGGGAAGGTCGCGGCCGTACCGGTCCTGCTCCGCCAGTCTCCCCAGGTGCTGCCCCAGGGAGTGCATCTCCCCTGCGAAGAGCGTTTCCATGATCAGTTTCTTCTTCTCGTAGACCATCGACTCGAAGGGCTTCGTCCCCCCGAGGAACCGGGTGTACGTCCCGTCCAGGGAGCGGGCGCCTGCGGCGCTGACGAAGACGCCGTTCGCGGCGTTCAGGAATTCGTACCCCGTGGTGCCCGACACCGGCCAGTCCGCGGGAAGATCCTCCCCCTCCTCGAGGATCTTCTCCACCAGCACGTAGAAGGGAGAGACCGCCCGTTTCCCCTTCTCCGGCACGAGGCGGTTCCGCAGCTGGGCGAGATATCCCATCGGATCGTAGAGCCCGTCGATGTGGTCGATCCGCAAGCCGGAAACGCTTCCTTCCCTCACCAAACGCAGCACGAGAGCATGGGAGGCCTCGAAGGCCCCGGGATCCTCCACCCGGACGCTTACGAGATCGCTGATCGCGAAGAACCTCCGGTAGTTGATCTCCTCGTTGGCAAGACGCCAGAAGGAGAGCCAGTAGGGTTGCTCCGCCAGGAGGCGGTCCAGAAAATCGAAGGTCCCCGGGTCGTCCTTCACCCCCCGGAAGATCCGGAGATTCTCGTCGATATGCGTCCGGAGCTCGGCCCGTTCGTGGTAGAGCCGGAAGAGCCTCTCCCGGATCGACGCCTCGGCGCGAAGCCGCTCCCCGGCCCTCGCGGGATCGGCCGGCGCCGGGGCCGGCAGGTGTTCGATGTCCGCGACGAGCTCCCACAGCTCCCGGAACGACGGATGATCCGGCCCGAAATTCCCCTCCAGCACCTCGAGCCGGTGCCCGAGGACCCGCGCGTACGACTTCAGGGCGAGGGGAAGCTTCAGCCCGTGGTAAAGGATGAAGAACCCTCCCTTGTCCAGCCGCAGGGAAAGCTCCTGGTTCTCGAGGACCCTTCCGTACGGGCCACCGAGTACCGGAAGAAGAACCTTCTTCTCCAGGGCCTTCTTCGGGGAGTGCCAGTCGATGTCGAAAAAGGGGGCGAAAGGGGAGTCCGCGCCGTTCTCCAGAACATCCATCCACCACCGGTTCTCGCTGCTCGCGGCCATGTGGTTGGGGACGATGTCCAGCAGAAGACCCATCCCCCTCTCCCTGAGCGTCCGGACCAGGGCTTCGAAGTCGCTTTCCGTCCCCAGCTCCGGGTTCAGCCGGGTGGGGTCGGTCACGTCATACCCGTGGGAACTCCCTTTTCGTGCCTTGAGGATCGGCGACGCGTAGAGGTCCGTCACCCCGAGCGCCTCGAGGTACGGGATGAGCGCGCGGGCATGCTCGAACCGGAACCGCCGGTGGAACTGGATCCGGTATGTGGTAAGGGGGATGTGCGCCGATCCCATCGCTTACCCCTCGGGAAGACGCACGGACAGTTTCGCCCCCAGGGCGGTGAACAGCCGCACCCATTCCCCGGCATTTTCGTCCCCCTGGCCGGCCCGGGACCGGTATTCGGGGAACACGGACAGGAGCATCTCCCAGTAGATATTCTGAGTCTTCCAGAAGACCACTTCGAAGGGGAGAGCATTCCCCATCTCCACCGCCGCGTCGATATGCGCAAGAAGGCCGGTATCTTCCGGGGTTTCCTGGAACCGGTGCATCATCTTCTCGATCGTTTTCCGGAGGGTGTATCCGAGACCCGCACCGTCGAGGCTGACCTTTTCCATCTCCGCCTCGTACAGGATTCCCCGGATTTCGGTGATGTCGAGCGTGTCGACCTCGAAAGAGCGCCGGAGCGACGCGTTGAGCACCAACTCCGCCGCAACATGGAATGATTTCGCCACTGGGTAGCCGATGTCCGAGAGAAACCGGATCAGCGGAGCGTTCTGCATGTGCAGCTGGCGGTAGACGGCGTCGACGTCGGCCATGTTCGCCGCCAGGATCATCTCCAGGATCTTGCGCTGCTCGTCCCGGAAGAGAAGCTTCAGGGAGTAGACCTCCGCTCCGAAGTTCCGATCCACGGCGCGGATGACCTCGGGGAAGTCCGCGCCCCGGAAGACCTCGGTGATCTCCCCCACCAGGACCTTGTACGCCTCTTCCCCCTGGAACTGGCGGATGCCGCCGCTTACGTTGTGGTCCCCGAAATGAAGTACCCCGAAGGTTACCCGCGCCGACTCCAGGGTGATGTTNNCTCCGCCTGGTCGGGGTAGCTCTCGAAGAGAGAGCTCACGGCGTAGTGGGCGCCCACCTTGGAGAGATCCACCACGGCGGGCTTGACGAACTTCTCGTAGATGTGGCGACCGTCCCTGTGCTCGGGGATATTGCTCTTGGCGGTCTCGAGCAGGAAGAGGAAGTGCTCCTCGATCCCCTCCCCGTCGAGTTCCCGGGCCAGCTGGATGGCGCGCCCCGCGTACTGGATCACCTGGGTCGTCTCGAGCCCGGAGAGCTCGTCGAAGAACCAGCCGCAGCTCGTGTACATGAGCATCGCGTGGCGCTGGAGCTCGAGGAGCTTGAGCGCGGTGGTCTCCTCCTCCCCGGAAAGCTCCCGGACGGCATGCTTCCCGAAGAACCGCTCCCGGGATTCCCTCGACCGGTCGAGGAGGATCTCGATGTAGTCGTCCCGGGCCTCCCACGGGTCCCGCAGCAGGGACCGTCCCCTCTCCTCGAAGACGGACGAGAGGGACTCCCGCAGCCAGTCCAGCGCTTCCCGCAAGGGACGGCGCCACTCCTGGTTCCATCCCGGACGCCCCCCCGAATTGCAGCCGCAGTTGCTGTTCCACCGCTCGATTCCGTGCGCGCAGCTCCAGGAGGTGTTTTCGTAGATCTCCACCTCGTGCGTCGGCGGATATTTTTCGAGAAATTCCCCGTAGTTGGTGATCCGGGCCAGACCGTTCGACTCGATGTGGTGGAGGGCGTAGGAGAGCGCCATCTCGCCGTGCACGTGATGGTGCCCGTAGCTCTCCCCGTCGGTGGCGATGTGGACGAACTGGTACCGTCCGCTCCGGGAATCGGTGAACGCCCCGAGAATCCGGTTGGCGAAGACCTCCCCGTTGTTGAGCAGCCCTTCGAAAGCCACGGCGCGGGAGACGGGCCCATCGTAGAAGAACACGGCGATCGTCCGTCCCGAGGGAAGCTTGAGCTTGTAGGGGACCTTGGGGTCGATGCGCCCGCCGGTGACATCCTGCCACTCCCGGCCTCCCTTCTTCCGCACCCGGTGCGCCTGGTGCGGCTCGAGGATCGCGTACCGGATCCCTTCGTTCGCCATGAGGTCGAGGCTTTCGAGGTCGACGGCGGTCTCCGGAAGCCACATCGCCTCGGGTGTCCTTCCGAAACGGCTCTCGAAATCCCGTGCGCCCCAGATCACCTGCGTACGCTTGTCCCGGGTGTTCGCCAGCGGAAGAATGATATGGTTGTACGCCTGGGCGATCGCGGAGCCGTGCCCCGAGAAGTTCTCAAGGCTTTCCCGGTCCGCCTCGAGGATCCGCCGGTACAGGTCCGGCTCCCTCTCCTCCATCCAGGAGAGGATCGTCGGCCCGAAGTTGAAGCTGATCTTCGCGTAGTTGTTGATGATGTTCGCGATCTTTCCCGCCTGGTCGATGATGCGGGAGACGGCGTTGGGGGCGTAGCACTCGGCGGTGATCCGCTCGTTCCAGTCGTGGTAGGGGTAGGCCGAGTCCTGGAGCTCGATCTCCTCGAGCCACGGATTCTCCCGGGGCGGCTGGTAGAAGTGGGAGTGGATGCAGATATATCGTTCCATGTTCGGGAAACCCTCCTATGATCTGGAAAACAGCGCGAACGATCTGGGGCTCAGCACAAGGGTTGTCTCCCCTTTCGAACGGAAAGTGCCTGGAACCGCGCTTCCGCTTCCTTCCCAGCGCGGATCGGCGGAATCGACGAGTCGGTCCCACTCTCCGTGGGGAACCGGCAGCGAAAGCGTGACCGGCGCTTCCCCGAAGTGGAAAGCCGCCGCGGTCTGGGCGGGTCCTCTCCACCGNNGGCGGGAAAGGACCGGGTGATCCTTCCGCAGAAGGAGAAGCTCCCGGTAGAATTCGAGCAGCGTCCCGTGGCGCCCTTCCCCACGCAGCCTGTGGTCGATCCGGGAGCGCAGGAACGTCGCCCCGTCCTGCGGGTCGGGGATCTCCCCCACCCACCGGAAGGCGGAAAACTCCTCTTTCCTCCCTCTTCGCACCGCCTCGATGAGGTCCTCGTCCGAATGGCTGATGAAGTACAGGAACGGCGCCGTCTCCCCGTACTCCTCCCCCATGAAGAGAAGAGGGAGAAAGGGAGAGAGGAGAACGATTCCCGCGGCGAGCTTCAGGGACTCGAAAGAGACCAGGCTGGCCAGTCTCTCGGCGTGCATCCGGTTCCCCACCTGGTCGTGGTTCTGCGAGAAGACGACCAGCTGGCGGGCGGCTACGTGCCGGCAAGAGTTCCCGTGGCGGCGGCCCCGGTATACCGAGTAGTTCCCGGAGTAGACGAATCCTTCGGCATAGGCCCGGGCCAGGTGTTCGAGGGAGCCGAAATCCCGATAGTAGCCGTCGGTTTCCCCGGTCAGCAGGGTGTGGAGGGCGTGGTGGAAGTCGTCGCTCCACTGCGCGGAAAGGCCGTACCCCCCCTGCTCCCTCGGGGTGATCAGCCGCGCGTCGTTCAGGTCGCTCTCGGGGATCAGGTATACCTTCCGGTCCGTCCTCTCGCCGAGCTCCCGGACCGTGTCGGCGAGCTCCGCCAGAAAGGGGTACGCGCTGAAGTCCAGGATCCCGTGGACCGCATCCAGCCGGAGGGCGTCCACGCGATACTCGGCGAGCCAGCACAGCGCGTTTTCGAGGAAGTACCGCCGGACCTCGTCGCTGTGGGGACCGTCGAAGTTGATGGCCGCCCCCCACGGCGTCCGGTACCGGTCGGTGAAATAGGGGCCGTACTCCCCCAGGTAGTTTCCCTCGGGTCCCAGGTGGTTGTACACCACGTCGAGGACGACCGCCAACCCCTTCCGGTGGCAGGCGTTTACGAGTCTTTTGAGCCCCTCGGGACCCCCGTAGCTGTCCTGCACCGCGAAGGGATACACCCCGTCGTACCCCCAGTTCCTGCTTCCGGGAAACTGGGCCACGGGCATCAGTTCGACCGCGGTAATCCCGAGATGGACCAGATCGTCCAGCCGGGGGATGACGGCGTCGAACGTCCCTTCCTTCGTAAAGGTCCCGACGTGCAACTCGTAGAAGACGTACGTTTCGAGGGGAAGCCCCTTCCATTCCCCGTCCTGCCAGGGAAAGGCGCTCCGGTCGACGATTTGGGAGGGGCCGTGGACCCCCTGGGGCTGGAACCGGGATGCGGGGTCGGGCCGTTCCTTCGTTCCGTCCATTCGGTATCGGTAGAGGGAACCGGGCGGAACGTCCTTCACGACCCCATGATGGTAGCCGCGGTCGTCCCGGGCAAGCGACACGGTCCTCTCCCGCGGGGAGAGAAGATGAACCTCCACGGTTTCCGCCTTCGGTGCGTAGACGAGAAACCGGCATCGGCCGTCCCCGAGGGGGGTCGCGCCGAGG
>DOTC01000167.1 GCA_003513855.1 Deltaproteobacteria bacterium
GGCCCTGTTCCTGATCGCCTTCGGACTCTCCGTCCTGTACGTGCGGGCCGGGCGGTTCGCGAGGGAGCTGGCATGAGCGGGGAGAGCCAGGTCCGGCTCCTGTATCGGGCGGGCGTCCTGGGGATGGCGGTCTTCGCCCTCGGCCCGATCCTTTACATGGCCCTGACGGCCGCGAGCGTGCGTCCCGATTTCCTCTCGCCCGGCGCCGCATTCGAATTCACGGCCGCCCACTTTCTCTCCGTCCTCCGGACGACGTCGCTGCACTTCCCCGACTACCTGCGCAACAGCCTCGTCGTCTCGGGGATCAGCGCCGCCCTCTGCGTCGGCATCGCCTCCCCGGCCGCCTACGCCATCACCCGGCTCCCCCTCCCGGGCAGGATGCTCTTCCTCCTTTGCATCCTCGCGTTGTCCATGTTCCCGCCGGTCAGCATGGTGAGCTACCTGTTCCGGTTCATGGGGACCCTGGGCTTAATCAACACCTACGCCGCGCTCGTCCTCCCCTACACCGCCTGGATCCTCCCCCTGTCCCTGTGGATCCTGACGAGCTACTTCGCCCAGGTGCCGGCGGACCTCGACCGGGCCGCGGTCGTNNGTGGTCATGGCCGCCTCGGTCCTGACCACCGTCCCGGTGGTCCTGCTCACGCTCGTCTTCCAGCGCCGGATCATCCAGGGGCTGACCCGGGGGGCGGTCAAGGGATGAGGCTCGCCCTCTCCGACGTGGGCAAGACGTTCCTTTCTCTCCGGGGTCCGGTCCGGGCCGTCCGCGACGTGACCCTCGCGATCGGCGAGGGAGAGCTCTTCGTCCTGCTCGGTCCCAGCGGCTGCGGGAAATCGACCGTCCTCAACCTGGCGGCGGGCCTCGTGAAGCCGACCTCCGGCGAGATCCGTCTCGGCGGGAGGGTGGTCGCCTCGCGCGACGGGAAGGTCTTCGTCCCCCCGAAGGAGCGGAACGTGGCCATGGTCTTCCAGAGCTACGCCCTCTNNCAGACCGAGGCGATGACCCTGGGGGACCGGATCGCGCTGCTGCGGGACGGCGCGGTCGTTCAGACGGGTACGGCGCGGGATCTCTACGAACGCCCGGAAACTCCCTTCGCCGCCTCGTTCATCGGTTCCACGCCGATGAACCTGCTCAAGGTCCCCGTCCGCGAGGAAGGGGGGGATGCGGTCCTGTGCCTTGGCGAACACAGGCTCATCCTTCCGCCCGGACAGGCCGCACGGGTCCGCCGCCTCGCCTCGGCCGACATCCTCTTCGGCATCCGCCCGGAACACGTAAGGATCGCCCGCGGGACCGTCGACCGGCCGGTCGCCGGCACGGTAACGGCAGTGGAGAACCTCGGCCGCGAGTCGCTGCTTCAGGTCCGCACGGGCGAATGGTCGCTGTCCGTTCTCACGGGCGACAAAACGGTCCGGGAGGGAGATCCCGTCGTTCTCGATCTCCCCCTGGAGGAAGCGCACTTCTTCGCGGAAGGGAACGGACCGTAACGGCCGGATCCGGAAGCCCCGATGCCCGCCGGAGGGCGTTGCGCACCAGCCGCCCCGGTTCCACGTCGGCGACCGCGGGCTAGATCCATCCCTCCTCTCCCATCCTCTCGGGACTTGATCTCCGGTATGCGTGTTTCTTCGCGAGCCGGAAAAAACCCCGGAGAAGGGTTGCGCATCTAACAGAGGAGTACAATGGTTCCATTGGGGGAAAGCGTCATAAAACATCCATCAAACGTGCTTCCGCCCTCAGGAGGGGCAAACGCCATGAACCGCAAAGAGGTGTACAAAGAAATCGAGGAGATGTTCGGACTGGTCCCCGGCTTTTTCAAGCTCGTACCGGATTCGTCCCTCAAGCTCGAGTGGGACCTGTTCAAGCGGGTGCAGATGGAGGAGGGGCCGATCCCGAACAAGTACCGGGAACTGATCGGGGTGGGCATCGCGGCGACCACCAGGTGCCGCTACTGCGCCGTCTACCACACGGAGCTGGCGAAGCTGAACGGGGCGACGGACGCCGAGATCGAGGACGCCGTCCACTGGGCCAAGTCCCAGGCCGGCTGGAGCACCTACGTCAACGGGATGCAGGTCGATTACGACCAGTTCAAGAAAGAGGTTCTGCAGGCCTGCGAGCACGTCCGCAGGAAGGCGGGGAAAGCCGCGTAGGCGTGTGCAGGGAAGAAAACGGATCCTGGAAAAGCCCGGAGGGTAACGATCCCCTCCGGGCTTTTTTTCATTGGGCGGTCACGTCTTCCGCAGCGCCTGGTCCAGGTCCTCGAGGATGTCGTCGATATGCTCCAGCCCGACGGACAGCCGGACGTAGTCGTCGGTTACCCCGGTATCCAGGCGTTCCTCCGGAGTCAGCTGCTGGTGCGTCGTCGACGCCGGGTGGATCACCAGNNGTCGATGAACTTCTTGCCCGCCTCCATCCCCCCCTTGATGCCGAACCCCAGGATCGCGCCGTACAGCCCCCGGTGGTGGTACTTCTTCGCCAGGGAGTGCTGCGGATGGCCGGGCATCCCCGGGTAGTTGACCCACGTGACGTTGGGGTGCGTCGACAGGAAGTCGGCCACGGACATCGCGTTGGTGCTGTGACGCTCCATCCGCAGGGGAAGCGTCTCCACCCCCTGGAGGAACAGGAACGCGTTGAACGGGGACATCGCCGGCCCCATGTCGCGCAGGAGCTGCACGCGTGCCTTGATGATGAACGCGACGTTTCCCAGTCCCGGAAAGTTCCCGAACACCTCCCAGTACTTGAGCCCGTGGTAGGAGGGATCCGGTTCCGTGAGCTGCGGGAAGTTGCCGTTTCCCCAGTCGAATTTTCCGGAGTCGACGATGATCCCCCCGATGGAGGTGCCGTGGCCGCCGATGAACTTCGTCGTGGAGTGGATGACGACGTCGGCCCCGTGGTCGAACGGCCGCAGCAGGAAGGGGGACGGCATCGTGTTGTCGATCACGAGGGGGATCCCCGCCCCGTGCGCGACGTCGGCGACCGCCCGCATGTCCAGCGTGTCGAGTTTCGGGTTCCCGATCGACTCGGAGAAGATCGCCTTCGTCTTCTTCGTGATCGCTTTCCGGAAGTTCGCGGGATCGGACGGGTCGACGAACTTCACCGAGATCCCGAACTTGGGGAATGTGTAGTGGAACAGATTGTACGTGCCCCCGTACAGGGAGGCCGAGGAGAGAATCTCGTCCCCGGCGTGCGCGATGTTCAGCAGCGCCAGCGTTTCCGCCGCCTGGCCGGACGACACCGCCAGGGCCCCCGTTCCCCCCTCCAGCTGGGCAACCCGCTGCTCGAGGACGTCGGTGGTCGGGTTCATGATCCGGGTNNCCGAACTCCTGCAGCCCGAACAGGCGCGCGGCGTGGGCCGTGTCGTGAAACACGTACGACGTCGTCTGGTAGATCGGGACGGCCCTCGCGTTGGTTGCGGGGTCCGGTTTCTGCCCGCCGTGGAGGGCGATCGTTTCCGGCCGATACGAATTCGCCATCGTTTTGCTCCTTTCCTTCCTAAAATTACCGGGGCACGACCTCGGCCACCAACAAATGACGATAGATATTATAGATATTATAGTCTATCTTCATCCCTGTCAATGCCTCCTTTTCCTCCCCTTTTTCCATCGATAAATATTTTTTTATAGATAATTTCTCTTGACACGGAGAATGAGCCCCCTTATTATCGTGTATACAGTATGCAGAAGGAAGCCCCCCTCTTCCTTTTGCGCCCATCTCCTTCCTTATCCCTTCGCCTAAAGGCTTTGCCCTTCGGCCCCCCCGGGGGGCGAAGCCTGTTTGGAAGAAAAAGGCCGCCCGTACCGTGAGGGCGGCCTTTCCTTCTTGCATTCATCCTCCCGTTGCCAATGCACGGGGAGCACCGACAGCCCCCCCTTCGTCTACGCCCTTTCGAAGAGCCCCGCGGCCCCCATCCCGCCGCCGATGCACATGGTGACCAGCCCCAGCTTCGCCTCGCGGCGCTTCATCTCGTGCAGCAGCGTCGCCGTGAGCTTGGCGCCGGTGCACCCCAGGGGATGGCCCAGGGCGATCGCCCCCCCGTTCACGTTCACCCGGTCGGCGTCCATGCCCAGTTTCCGGATGACGGGAAGGGACTGGGCGGCGAACGCCTCGTTCAGTTCGATCAGGTCGACGCGGGTCAGCTTGATCCGGAGCTTCTTCAGAAGCTTCGGCACGGCCTCCACCGGCCCGATTCCCATGATCTCGGGCGCAACCCCCGCGACGGCGAACCCGAGGAACCGCGCCAGGGGGTCGGCGCCCAGGGCTTTGAGCGCCTTCTCCGAGACGACCACGGCCGCGGCGGCCCCGTCGCTCATCTGCGAGGCGTTCCCCGCGGTGACGGTCCCTTTCGGGTCGAACGCCGGTTTAAGCTTCGCCAGCGCCTCGATCGTAGTGTCGGCGCGCGGACCTTCGTCGACCTCGAAGACGATCTCCCGGGAGACCGGCCTCCCCCCGTCTTTTGCGTTGTAGACGGTCGTGGCAACGGGCACGATCTCGTCCCGGAACTTCCCTTCCCGGATCGCATCGAGCGCTTTCCTGTGGCTGTGGAAGGCGAAGACGTCCTGGTCGTCCCGGGTCACCTGGAACTTGCGGACCACCTGCTCTGCGGTGAGCCCCATCGGCATGAAGACCTCGGGGCGCTCTTCGATGATCTCGGGGTTGAAGGAGGGCTTGTTCCCCCCCATCGGAACCATCGTCATCGACTCGGTTCCGCCGGCCACGATGATGTCGGCGAACCCGGCCATGATCCGCTCCGCCGCCATCGCGATCGCCTGCAGGCCCGAGGAGCAGAACCGGTTGATCGTCATGGCCGGGACCGAGTCGGGGAGTCCCGCCTTCAGGGCGCAGATCCTTGCCACGTTCATCCCCTGCTCGCCTTCCGGCATGGCGCACCCGAGGATGACGTCGTCCACCCGTCCCGGCTCCAGGTTCCTCACCCGCTCGATCGCCCCCCGGACCGCAATGGTACCCAGGTCATCCGGCCGGGTGTCCTTCAGGCTCCCCCGGTACGCCCTGCCGACCGCGGTACGCACCGCGGAAACGATATATGCCTTTGCCATCGGACTCCTCCTTGCGAAAGGGCGCCCCGGGGCTCTCCCCTAATTGCGCAGCGGCTTTCCCTTCATCAACATGTATTGGATGCGGGCCTGGGTCTTCTCCTCTCCGCACAGCGACAGAAACGCCTCCCGCTCGAGGTCCAGGAGGTCCTGCTCGGAGAGCCTCGTCCCCCGGGGGATATCTCCCCCCGTCATCACGAAGGCGATCTTCCGGCCGAGCCGCTCGTCGTACTCGCTGATCTGCCCGGCCACCCTCATCGCGTAGAGCGCGTACGCGAAGGTGGAGAATTCCGACCTGCCGGGCAGGGCGATGTCCGTCCTCGGGCGCGGCATCTCGTACCCTTCCCGGTTCATGGCGAGGACGGTGTTCTTCGCCTCCTGGATGAGGATATCGCGCTGGATCGAGATCCGGTCCCACGGGCGCAGGAACCCAAGCTCCCTCGCCTCCTTCGCGGAGGTTGCCACCTTCGCCATTCCGACCGTCTCGAACGCCTTCCGGAGGAA
>DOTC01000006.1 GCA_003513855.1 Deltaproteobacteria bacterium
CCGGACTTGAGCTTGTCCATGTACTGGCGGTAACGCCTGTTCCACGGCTGGGGGTCCACCCCCGTATCGCGGCTCCGGAGAATCTTGTAGATGGACCGGACGGACTTCGCATCCATGATCCGACGCAGACCGACCTGCTCCACGTTGTTCATGGGAATCATGATGGTCACGCCGGTGTCGAGGATCCGCAGAACATAGAAGGATGCCTTCTCGCCCCCCGAAATCGACTTCGATTCGATTGCCTGCACCATTCCGATCCCTTGGGCCGGATACACGGCCAAATCCCCCACTTTGAAGTTCATTGGAACAGACCCTCCGAGGAGCTACCAGGAAGTGTGATAGAAGTATTTGTTTTGCTGGTATTATAAGCGGATATCCCTGTTTCTGTCAATCGGAAGGAGCCCGCATGCCCTCGACCGTATGGTTCGCCGACCTTTCCGCCCCTCCGGGGAGGAGCCTGATCGACAAGACGGGAGAGCTCCTCCGGGCAGCGGAGCTCTCCGGGAAAATCGGCCCGGGGGACCTCACGGCGGTGAAGCTTCACTTCGGGGAGAGGGGAAACGTCTCGTTCGTCCGGCCGGTCTTCGTGCGGAAGATCGTCGAGGAGATCGCCGCCGTGGGGGGGAAACCGTTCCTGACGGACACCAACACGCTGTACGTCGGCGGGCGCAGCAACTCCGTGGACCATCTCCGGACGGCCGTCGCCAACGGGTTCGCCTTCGCGGTGGTCGACGCCCCGCTCCTCATCGCGGACGGGATCCGGGGGGAGAGTTCGGTCCGCGTCCCCGTGGAGGGGAAGATCTTCTCCGAGGTGGCGATCGGCGCGGAGATCGTCAACGCCGACGCGATCGTGGCGGTGACCCATTTCAAGGGGCACGAACTGTCCGGGTTCGGCGGGACGATCAAGAACCTTGGGATGGGGTGCGCCGCGCGGTCGGGGAAACTTGCCCAGCACTCCACGGTATCCCCCACCGTGGACCCGGCCAACTGCACCGCGTGCGGGACGTGTGTCGCCCACTGCCCGTCCGGCGCCATCGAGATCCTCTCCAAAGAGGCGCTCATCGATCCGGCAACCTGCATCGGATGCGCGGACTGCATCGTCGTCTGCCCGGAGCACACGGTGCTGGTCGACTGGAACGAGGCGTCTTCGACGGTCCAGAGGAAGATGGCGGAGCACGCGGCGGGGGCGTTGCGGGGGAAGAAGGAGGCCAGCCTGTTCCTCTCCTTCGTCATGCAGATTTCCCCCTATTGCGACTGTTATGGGAACAACGACCGCCCGATCGCCCCGGACGTCGGGATCCTCTCCTCGGGGGATCCCGTCGCGCTCGACCAGGCATGCGCGGACCTCGTCATCCGGGCCGCCGGGAAAGACCCCTTCCGGGAAACGCACCCGGAGGTCGACTGGACGATCCAGCTCGCCCACGCCGAGGAACTGGGTCTCGGGACAAGGAAGTATATCCTGGAGACCCTCTGATGACGGGAACGATGCTTTTTGCGGGAATCGATATCGGGTCGCTTTCCACCGACGTCGTCCTGCTCGACCGGAAGGGGAAGATCGCCGGGTCGGCCATCGTCGCAACGGGCGCCTCCACGAAGAAGGCGTGCGAGGAGGCCTTGTCCCGGGCCCTGGGCGAAGCGGGATCCGTTCCCTCCGCGGTCGTCTTCACGGTTTCCACGGGGTACGGACGGGAGATGGCGGCATCCGCCGACCTTGCGGTCACGGAAATCACCTGCCACGCAAGGGGGGCGCGCCACCTGTTCCCCCAGGCCAGGACGGTGCTGGACATCGGGGGGCAGGACAGCAAGGTGATCCGGCTGACCCCCGACGGCAAAGTGGCCGACTTCGCGATGAACGACAAGTGTGCGGCCGGCACCGGGCGCTTTCTGGAGGTCATGGCGCGCACGCTGGAAATGGACCTCGAGGAGATGGGGCCCCGCTCCCTCCTGTCGCGGAAGACAGTGGCGGTAAGCTCCATGTGCACGGTATTCGCCGAGTCCGAGGTGATCTCGCTCATCGCTTCGGGGACACCCCCCGAGGACATCGCCCGGGGAATCCACCTCGCCATTGCAGACCGGATCGCCGCGCTCGCCGAAAGGGTGGGGCTGGCCTCTCCCGCCGTCATGACGGGGGGGGTGGCGAAAAATCCCGGCGCGCGCAGGGCGCTCGAGGGGAAATTCGGCTTCCCCCTCCTCGTTCCGGAGGACCCCCAGCTGGCGGGGGCGCTCGGAGCCGCTCTCATCGCACGGGAGAAGAGCCAGGCCCATCACTGAAGGTCCCGGCTCTCCCGTCAGACCG
Source organism: Deltaproteobacteria bacterium (assembly GCA_003513855.1). Classification (GTDB taxonomy): domain Bacteria; phylum Desulfobacterota; class Deferrimicrobia; order Deferrimicrobiales; family Deferrimicrobiaceae; genus CSP1-8. Next base: position 2,297 of record DOTC01000006.1, read on the forward strand.
TCCGGTGGGGATCCCTCCCCGGTCCTACAACTCCTTGGACATGTCGAAGATTTCCCGGAACCGGTCGGCGTTCGTCCGGAAAATCTCGAGAATTTCCGGATCGAAGTGATCGGGATCCGTCCGGCCGTCCCCCATCGTGATGATCGCGACAGCCGTCTCGTGATCGAAGGGGGGCTTGTAGGGGCGTTTGCTCCGGAGCGCGTCGTACTGGTCGATGAGGTTCAGGATTCTCCCCTCGATGGGGATCTCCTTCCCCTTGAGCCCCGCGGGATACCCTTTCCCGTCCCATCTCTCGTGGTGGTAGAGGGCGAACTTCTCTGCAGCCAGCAGGTAGGGACTGTCCGAGCCCCGGAGGATCTTCGCACCGATGGCGGGATGGGTCTTCATGATGTCGAACTCCTCGTGCGTCAACTTGCCCGGCTTGAGGAGGATCGAATCGGGGATCCCCACCTTTCCGATGTCGTGCATCGGCGCCGCGTAGAACATGATGTCGGCTTCCTGCGGCGGGATGTTCAGCGCCCTGACGATGACCTCCGTGTAGGAGCTGATCCGCTTGACGTGGACGTAGGTGCCCTCGTCGCGGTACTCCGCGGCGAGCGTCAGCCTCTGCACGGTGTCGATCAGCGCCTCCCTGAGCTTCCGTGTCCTCTCGTCCACCTGCATTTCCAGGATCTTGCTGTGGTTCTCGAGGAAGTCCTGGTACTTCTTGACCTTCAGGAGATTGTTGACCCGGACCACCAGCTCCGTGCTGTCGACGGGCTTTCCCAGGAAGTCGTTCGCCCCCGCCCGGAGGGCCGCGATTTTCGATTCCCGGTCCGTCTGGGCGGTAAACATCACGACGGGGATGCTCCGCGTACCGGAGCCGTTCTTGAGCCGGCGGCACGTCTCGAAGCCGTCCATCTCCGGCATCGAGATGTCCAGAAGGATAATGTCGGGGTGCTGCTCCTTCGCCCGGTCAAGTCCTTCGAGACCGTTCGAGGCCGAATCGACCGCGAAGCCGTTGTTCGAAAGAATCTCCCCCATGACGTCCACCACTTCCGCCTGGTCGTCGACGATCAGCACCCTTGCCTTCTGCCGGGTGGGCATTGCGTCTCTCTCCTTTCCCCCTGCAGCTTCCTATTCCTTATCGGTAAAACCTCTCCGCCGGATTACTCTTTTTCCCCGCCGCCTCCCCCGGCGGCCCGCTGCGACCCGGCTTCCTCTTTCACGATCCGGAAGAAGCGGGATATCTCCTCGGAAGTGTTATAGAAATGGGGGGATATGCGGATCCCCTCGCTCCGCGGGGAGCACACCACGTTCCGGGAAAGGAGCGCCTTCCAGAGAAGCTTCGGATCCGCTCCGGGGACCCGGAACGTCACGATCCCGGACCGCTCCTCGGGGTGGCGCGGGGTGACCACCTCATATCCCGACCGGAGGGCGCACTCGATCGCCTCCTCGGTAAGCCGGCGGACCCGCTCCCAGATTCGCCCCACGCCGACCGAAAGAATCAGCTGGAGCGAGACGCCGAACGCGGCGAGCCCCACGGTGTTGAAGCTGCCCGGCTCGAAACGCTTTGCATCCGGCGAGAGATGAAAATCGTACTGCTCGAAGTCGAACCGGTTCCGGACGGAATGCCAGCCGAGCACAACCGGCTCCACCATCTCCATCACGTCCCGGGAAATGTAGAACCCGCCGATCCCTTCCGGGGAAAGCATCCATTTGTGGCCATCCGCCGCAAGGGCGTCGATTCCGTACGCCCTGACGTCCATCGGAACGACGCCGAGGCTCTGGATCGCGTCCACGAAGAAGAAGATCCCCTGCTTCTGACAGTACTCTCCGATCCCCGCCAGATCGTTCCGGTACCCGTTTGCGAATTCCACCGAGGAGAGCGCGATGAGACGGGTCTTTCCGTCGCAGGCGGCGAACACGTCATCCTTCCGGACTCTCCCCTCCCTCGCCTGTACCATGCGGACCTCGATGTTGTGCGCTTCGAGGCGCATCCAGGGATAGATGTTGGCGGGGAACTCCACGTTGGCGGTGACCAGGTTGTCCCCCTCCTTCCACGGGAAGCCCGCGGCGATCAGGGAGATCCCCTCCGACGTGTTCTTGATGATGGCGATCTCGTCGCTCGAGGCCCCGATCAGCCGGGCGAACCTGTCGCGCGCCTCGTCGGAAGACTCCACCCACTTCCGGAGATGGAATGCGCCCTCGTCCCGGTATTGCTGCAGCACCCGGATGCCCGCCGAGGCGGAGGACGCCGGGATGGGAGAGACCCCCGCGTGGTTCAGGTACAGGAGCCGAGCGGCCACGGGAAACTCTGCGGCCCGCATGGTTTCGACGTCGATCGGCACGGCCTTTCCCTCCTGCGGATGGTGCGCAATCCCTATGTTACCAAGGATCCCGCGGGTCCATGGAGTATAATAAGCGGATGAAGCTCGACGACGGAACCACCCTGCGGTACAGCCGCAACATCCTGATCCGGGAGATCGGCCCCGAGGGGCAGGAGAAGATTCTCGGCTCTTCCGCCCTTGTGGTGGGGGCGGGCGGCCTGGGCTCGCCTGCGCTTCTGTACCTTGCCGCGGCCGGGATCGGCCGGATCGGGGTGGCTGACCGGGACCGCGTCGAGATCACGAATCTCAACCGGCAGGTGATCCACAAGGAGAGATCGGTGGGACGCCGGAAGGTGGAGTCGGCGGGGGAGTGCATCCGGGCGATCCGCTCCGACGTGCTGCTGGAAGAGCACGGGGAGGCCATCACGGCGGAGAACGCCGTGCAACGGTTCCGGAAGTACGACGTCGTCATCGACGGAAGCGACAACTTCCCGACCAAATACCTGTGCAGCGACGCATCCGTGCTGACGGGGGTCCCGCTCGTGCACGCGGGCGTCCTGCGGTTCGGGGGACAGATCCTGACGGTGATCCCCGGCGCGGGGCCTTGTCTGCGCTGCCTGATCCCGGAGATCCCCCCCCGGCGGGACGCGCCCACCTGTGCCGAGGCGGGGATCCTGGGGGGCGTCGCAGGCATCGTCGGTGCGTGGCAGGCCGTCGAGGCGCTCAAGATCATCACCGGGGTCGGAGAACCGCTTTCGGGCAGGCTGCTCGCCCTGGACACCCTGGCAGGCACCGTCTCCGTCCATGCCGTTTCCCGGGATCCGCGGTGCCCCGCGTGCGGCGAGGCTCCCCGGATCCGGCTTCCCCTCAAGGCCTCCGATTACGATCAGGAACGGAGCTGCATGATATGAAGGAAGCCGTGAACGCCCATCCGAAGCGCGCTGTCCTGCTTCTGTCCGGAGGCCTGGACAGCACCCTGGCCGCCCGGATGATGCTCGACCAGGGGGTGGAACTCTTCGCCCTCCACTTCACCTCCCCGTTCTGTACCTGCACGAGGGGGTCCGGGAGCGGCTGTCGATCCCAGGCGCAGACCGTCGCCGACCGGATGGGAATCCCGATCCGCACGGTGTCGAAGGGAAGCGAGTACATCGAGATCGTCAGGAACCCGAGGCATGGAAAGGGTTCGGGGGTAAACCCCTGCATCGACTGCAGGATCTTCACGTTGAGAAAAGCCCGGGAATACATGGAGCAGATCGGCGCTTCCTTTTTGGTGACCGGCGATGTGGTCGGCCAGCGCCCCATGTCCCAGCGTTCCGATGCGTTCCGGATCATCGAAAAGCGAAGCGGTTGCCAGGGACTGGTGCTCCGGCCCCTCTCGGCGAAGCATTTCGAACCGACCATCGCCGAACGGGAGGGATGGGTCGACCGGGAGAGCCTTCTCGCCATCTCCGGAAGGTCCCGCAAGGAGCAGATCCGGCTCGCGCAGGCCTGGGGGGTCGGCGATTACCCCTGTCCCGCAGGGGGATGCCTCCTGACCGAAAAGACCTTTTCCCTCAAGGTCCGGGATCTCTTCGACCACTGCGCGGATCCGGACATGGCGGACATCCACCTCCTGAAGATCGGAAGGCACTTCCGGTTTGCCGACGGCCGGAAGGCGATCGTTGCGAGAAACGAGGAGGAGAACCGGAAGCTGGAGGCGCATTGCAAGGGGAAGATGCCCGTCTACATCGCGAACGGGTTTTCGGGTCCCTCGATCGGGGTCGAGTCGAAAAACGGCGCGGAGCCGACAGACCTCCTCTCCCGGCTCTTCACCCGGTACAGCAAGCCGGGGACCTCTTCCCCCTTCTCCGTGCGGGAGGTGACCCCAAGCGGCGAGAGGGAGCTGACCATTCCCGCAAACGCCGACTTTTCGGAGATGAACCGTGCGCTCCTCGGCTGATTCCCCGCGTCCCGTGCCGCTTCCCCCGCACCTTGCGGAAAAATGGGAGGCCCTTCTCTCCTCGCTGCGCCCCTTGGGGTCGGCCGTCATCGCCTTCAGCGGGGGGGTCGACAGCACGTTCCTCCTGTACGCCGCTTTCCGGGCGCTGGGCGAGAGGACTCTTGCGGTCACCGCCACATCCCCCACCTATCCGAAATCGGAGCGCGACGAGGCGGAGAGGATCGCCCGGGACTGGAAGGTCCCTCACCGGTTCGTCGAGTCGAACGAACTCGAGATCCCGGGGTTCTCCGAAAACCCGCCCGACCGCTGCTACCACTGCAAGAAGGAGCTGTTCGGCATTCTGTCGGAGATCGCCCGCACGGAGGGGTACGCGGCGGTGTGCGACGGGACCAACAGCGACGACACCGGCGACTTCCGCCCCGGAAGGCGGGCCGCGAAAGAGCTGGGCGTGCGCAGCCCCCTGCTGGAGAACGGNNGAGGAGATTCCGCGCCTGTTCGAACCGGAGATTTCGGAGGCCGTACACACGGGCTTCCAGGCGAACGGGTTCCTCTACGTGGCCGTCGACCTGAAAGGGTACCGCACCGGGTCGATGAACGAGGGGGGGCTCGTGGCGGGGCTCCCCCCGGACCTCGATCCCTGAACCCCCTCAGACGGCAACCCGGAGCAGGTCCTCGGCGAGGATGATCTCGCCGGCATACGTTTCCCGGCACTGGCCGAGAATGTCGGCCCCCTCGCACTCCGGGTAGAAATGGGTGAGCACCAGCCTCCCGACACGCGCCGCGGAGGCCATCTCGCCGGCCTCGCGTGGGGTCAGGTGCCCCTCCACTTTTCGCTCGTCGGGGAACGAGCACTCGAAGACGGCCACGTCGGCGTTTCGCGCCGCCGCGACGAGCCCCCCGCACACATCCGTATCCCCGGAAAAAGCGACCGCTTTGCCCGTCTCCGGCTCTTCGACGCGGTATGCGACGCTCTGGGGAGTATGCGAGACCGGCACGGCGGTGATGACCAGGGAGCCCAGGGAGACGGGCCGGACGGAGATCTCGTCGACACGCAGAGGATAGCCCTCCGCTTCCACCCAGGACCCGTACGTGCGGCGAAGCCGCTCATAGAAGTCCCGGAACCCGGGCGCGCCCAGGAGGGTCAGCGCCTTCCGCCGTCCGATCCCGGCGTTCCTGAGGCTGAAGAGCAGCGGAGCGAGCTCGGCCGTGTGGTCCAGGTGGAGGTGGGTGAACGCCACGGCATCCGGCTCGGCCGGGGATACGCCTAACACGGCAAGCTTCTGGAGCGTCCCCAGGCCGGCGTCCACCAGCACCGTGCAACCAACGTGTCGGAGCAAGTAGCCGGCAGATCCCCTGCGGGGATGGGGCACGGCGGTACCCGATCCCAGAACAACACATTCCATCCCGGCTCGCCCCCGTTCCTTCCGCAACGCCTGGCGGTCGGAGCCTTCCGCACCCCACGGCGTCAGCGGCAATTATTTGAGAATGTTCGACTTGAAGATGAGTTTTTCATGGTCTTCCCCGTCCTCGGGGAAGCTGGCGTGCCCGAAACGCGCATCGACCTTGAGGTCTTTCATGCTTTTCCGCATCTGCTCCACCTCGTCGAGGATCGCCTGCTTGATGCGGGGGATCGCACTCATCCTGCCGTCCTCCGCCTCGGGGAGGATCATCCCGAATTTCCACTCGCTGATCCGCGCCACGACGTCGTATCCCCTGAGGGCGTCCGGAATGACCTTGGCCAGCCGCTTGATCACCCATTTCTCCCTGTCGATGGCGGAAAATTCCTTTGGGGGGATCCGGGGGGCCACCTCGCAGATCATTAGGACAAGCCTTCGCCGAAACCGCCGCGCCCGGCTCAATTCGTGGAGCAGGCGGCCCTGGAAATATTGCAGCGTCGGCAGACCCGTCGACTCGTCGAGGTTCTTGAGCTTTTCGCTCCTGTCGAAGATGATCGCGTTTCCGATGGCCTTCTCGACGTAGCGGATGAACTTCACGAACGTTCCCATGTCGTCGTTGTTGAAGGAGGACGGATAAAACGTCTGGTGCGGAAACTTGTCGAACATGGAGACGGTGCCGACGATCTCGCCGTCCCGGGTCAGGGGAAGCATGATCATGGTGCGCGCAACTCCGTCAAATTCATTCCATTTCTCATCGCTGGCGGTATCCCGGACGAGAATCGAAGGCTCTCCCTTCAGGATCTCGGTGATCCCCTTCTTGTCCATCCGGAAGAGGCCCTGCTGTTCCTCCTCCCCCTTCATCCCGTAGAATTCCCGGATCCCGTATTTGCCGGTCTGGGGGTCGAGCAGCCGGATGACGCACGACTCGGCCTCCATGATGAGGGACGCGGAGGTCGCGACAAGATGCAGGAGCCGGGAGAGGTCCAGGGTGGAGATGATGTTGATGCCGGCTTCGTTGATCGCGGCGATCTTCGTCATCCGCTCTGCCGTGGTTTCCTCCCGGAGGGATACCCCGACAGAGTCCGAAAGAAGGAGGGCCGCCTCTTTGAGGGCCTCGGCCTTCTCCTTCGCCACCCCGCTCTCTGACACGGACTGGATCACGAGGACCCCGAGCGGATCGTCGGCCGAGATGAGGGGGAAGAGGAACATCTCGCCCATGAATCGGCTGTCCGCCGGTCGATCCACCTCGCAAATCCTGATGGGCCTGCGCTCGCGCAACGCCAGATCCTCGATCGTGCCCGCCGAGGAATAGTGGACGACCTGGGCGGCAGGGGAGACGCGAAGCGTGGTCGTCTTGAGGTAAAGGTCTTCCGTTTCCCGTTCGAACAGGAGAATCGAGGACAGTGCGCCGGGGATCCACTCTCCCGTCGCCTCGCAGAAATCCCGAAGCCGTTGCTCGATCGACGTCCCCGACCGGAGGATCTCCCCGACTCTCCTTACATAGTCGTCAGGCATGTCACTCCCGTTCCTCCTCCATGGAGATGCGGATGCGAATGCGCACGGGATT